>NZ_CAWPAV010000085.1:0-3694 GCF_963885725.1 Proteus sp. G4380 | reverse complement strand
TTTATCCCCCCTGCCAACCCTATTGGGTCTTGCTGGGTAAAACGGCCTAAATCCGGGGCATAGTACCTGAACGTATTATAATGTAACCCCGTCTCTTTGTCGAAATACTGCCCTTGAAAACGCAGGTTCTGTTCACGATTAAACGTGCTTGTGGGGCGGGTTTGACGCTGTAAATGTCCCCAAGCACTGTATTGCCCTTGCCAAACGATTTCACCCTCACTGTTGGTCAACGCTTCCGGTAAGCCACTTAAACTGCTGTGCGTATAATAAATCGCCCGTTGCGGATTTAGCGGGTTATCCGTGCATTCAATGCGGGCTAGAGGCGTATAACTTTGGTCATTGTAAGCATGATAAACCGTAGTATGGGGCGCTGCGCTGCTGTGCTCAGACACCAGTCGCATCCCTACCCAGCCAAAGGTGTATACTTCATCCGGCTCATGTTGGTGATAGGTCACCGTATTGGCAATCGCACTGGCTTTCCATAACCGTTTTTCAATCCGGCGCCCTAAGATATCGTAGCGGTATTCCGCTCGCTCATAAAATTCTTTTATATAAAAATATTAGTTACTCATTATAAATAAAGGATTAATCAAAACTGATGGAAATGAGTGTTTGTTTTCATAAATAAGCTTACACCCATTATGAAAATGTAATTCTACTTGTTCTATTTTAGAATCTATAAATATAGAATAATCGGGTAATGATATATTTTTTTGTTTTAATAGTTGTTCTTCTGTTTGCGTCATTACTCTAAACTTATCTGATATATTTATATCAACACCTGAAGCATTCACATCTTGATTCAAACAAATACTTTCATAACTTCTATTAGATAGTTTAGCAATACAGATTTCAATATAAAAACCATTAATATTAATAGTATAAATCTTAGCGTTTCTGAAAAACTCTTCATGTGAATATGATAGCAAGCATATTCTTTCATCATTAGAAGTGATAGAATTGAATATTGATCCTTTATTAATTATATCTATTATATCCATTGATAAATTTATCATAATTAACAACCTTTTCCTGTTATACCTTTTATTGCGGTATTTTGATTCAAGGCTTTTTGTAAGTGACTCCACTCAGCGGCTTTATCAGGCCATCTCACTTTTGCCTTTTCAAGATAATCAACGACTTTTATTTTATTTTTTGTATCAGATAAGTATAGATCTAATTTTTCTATTGCTTTTTTCCAGGCTACTGTATTAACATCTGTTTTACTAAATACAGGCTTGTATATTATTTGTCCATATTTACCTGGTTTTATAGCAATTTCTATTTTATCAATATCTACATGAGCACCCTTAACCCACCAATCATCAACATCAGACAGTGAGAGTTTCTCGAAGGTTATCAGAAATAACAAACCTAACTCATTAATCGAGAAGTAACATGGATATAATATGATTTACCTGCTTTGATGTGTTATTATAGCCAATAGCAGGCAATATATGGGCTAAAGATTATTATTAAATATAAGAATGTTCAATCAGCTTGAAATAGACCTATATATTTCAATCCATTATAAAAATCCATTATTGTTTTTTTTATTTCAAAATCTTTATTTTGATACCAAAAAATCGCATTTGCTTTTTTTATTCCCAAATTATTACATTTTCCTTTAATTATATTTAACTCACTACTATCAACTGCAGCATCAACTAGAATATCATCTAAAGAAACATCTTCTTTATGCCTTGGTATGATCTCTATAAAATCCTCATCATATCATTTCAGACCTATATCCTTACAAAACTCACATATTTTATAGTTAGGATCATCAAAATCTCCTTCAACAGAATAGTCCAACTGAAAGTAGCTTATGTATTGTTATTCAGGTAAAAAATTACTACCTATCCACAAATGGATTTTATTTTTCATACTTAACATCCTTTTAATCGCATATGTTCACGATGATGTTTGCCAATGATTTTCTTAGCTTCCAATTTAGAATTGGCAGATTCTACATCAGAAATTAATTTATTATGAAAATGTCTACCAGCTCGGCTACCATGATGTCCTCCATCTGCTAGTAACACTCCTTTTGAATCTGTAACATTTGTAAATATGATTCTATTAGTATCGACAACATAACGTTTCAATTCTTCTGCCGTAAAGCCTAATTCTTTTGTTTTTGTCGCTAGAGAAACAGGAAATAATTCATGTTTTCCCCTGTACCACGCAATGCAGCGGACACGGCATCTTTATTCTCAACAATATCACTTACACTTGCTGAGTTAAACCACTCATTATCAGCCAAAAGTTGACTAGTAACTATAATTTTTAAATCACGACTGTTTTTTGACACAAAAAATCTCCCCAGCAATTGGTTACCCAACTATTAGGGCATTTCAAAAAATTAAACTCTTACTCGACTTTCTACTACTCTTTATACCTCGATTTAAAAAACTCCCAATATTTAGATGGGTATTCTTTAAATGCTCTATTCTTACCTTTCTTATAAGCTTTTATAAAGCATTCATAAGCCTCATCATTTTCACCCAGCTCCAAGCAAACGGCGCCTAAATTAACTAATTCGGATGTGGCAATATCAGGGATATTGCACTTAAAAATATCAGACGCCCACTTTTTGGCTTCTATATAATCACCACGAGAAAAATAGATATCATATAAGCTCATCATTACTAATCGAGCTTCTTCACTTTTGTACCTATCCCCATAGATAACATCTAATTCATTTAAAACAGAAATGGAGTTATTTATTGCTTCATCAACATTTCCCTGAGAATAGAGTTTATTACCTTCACTTATCATTTTAAGTATTAAAGGATTAAATGACGCCATAATTTTATATTCCTTATTTCACTATTGGTGGCTGTATAGGTAGTACAGGCGGCAAGTATACCTGACCAATTTGAGCCCCGGCGGAACGGTTAAGTGAATAATGATCCAGATAGTAATTTTTCGAATCCAACATCCAATTTCTAACGGATTTAGATTTCGGCCCTAAATATCTACCAGTATTATTCCACCATGTCACAGCATCTGTTTTATGTGACATGTCAGCTTCACGCAATGGATACCAATTTCCATCCGATGCTTTAAAAATTGTCTGCCCATTAACATCCAGTACATCTCCATCTCGCCTCATTCGAGCTATAACTTCTCGCCCTGTCCGGCTATTTTTTCCTGGAGTTCGTCCTAAATAATTATTACGACAAGATAATCCAAGCGGATCCACCCATGTCAATGGATCCGGCGCATAAGCATATAAATTTATCCCCCCTGCCAACCCTATTGGGTCTTGCTGGGTAAAACGGCCTAAATCCGGGGCATAGTACCTGAACGTATTATAATGTAACCCCGTCTCTTTGTCGAAATACTGCCCTTGAAAACGCAGGTTCTGTTCACGATTAAACGTGCTTGTGGGGCGGGTTTGACGCTGTAAATGTCCCCAAGCACTGTATTGCCCTTGCCAAACGATTTCACCCTCACTGTTGGTCAACGCTTCCGGTAAGCCACTTAAACTGCTGTGCGTATAATAAATCGCCCGTTGCGGATTTAGCGGGTTATCCGTGCATTCAATGCGGGCTAGAGGCGTATAACTTTGGTCATTGTAAGCATGATAAACCGTAGTATGGGGCGCTGCGCTGCTGTGCTCAGACACCAGTCGCATCCCTACCCAGCCAAAGGTGTATACTTCATCCGGCTCATGTTGGTGATAGGT
>NZ_CAWPAV010000084.1:0-34812 GCF_963885725.1 Proteus sp. G4380 | reverse complement strand
ATTTAATTATTATTGAGGATTTATTATGAAGAAAAATAAACTTATGCTATTTACTGCAACATTATTATTATCATCTGCAGGTATTATTTCAACAGCATCAGCTGAGGTGACATTAAAGCATGGCTATATTGATATTCCACCCAGCAGAGCTTTTCTTTGTTCATCCAAAGGGGGGAATTTAAATAAAAATTGTGGTCCGATACAGTATGAACCGCAATCCATTGAAGGGGATAAAGGATTCCCTAAAGGTGGTCCTGCAGATGGTGAAATTGCCAGTGGTGGAAAGGCAACTTTTTCTGCTTTAAATGCACAAAGTGCAGATCGCTGGCATAAAGTGGCAATGAAAAGTGGCGAAAATACTTTTAAGTGGACATTAACTGCAAAACATAGCACTGAATCATGGCGCTTCTTTATTACAAAACCAGGGTGGGATGTTAATAAACCATTGACCCGTGCTGATTTTGATTTAACACCTTTTTGCCAACGAAATGATAATGGGAAAATACCCACAGAAACCGTAACATTAAATTGTAATATACCAGAACGTTCTGGTTATCAAATTATTTTAGGTGTTTGGGATATTGCTGATACGGGTAATGCTTTTTATCAAGTTATTGATGCTGAATTTAAAAAATAACTCGCTATATTTTATTTAAATAATTATTTTAGTCATGCTATTAATCTTAATACTATTAAGATCGAGGCTATACTTAATAGCAAAAAATTATATTAATGATAAGGATTAAATAAATATAACGGTTATTTTTTGTTTAATTGTTAGCGCCGTGAAAATGGCGCTATTTTCATCTGTTCTACTAGAAATTCTTCGCTCACAATGCTACTTTCTAATCTATACCTATAATTATTTAGCTTAAAACCAACATCATTGAGGCGCGATTATGGAAATCTATTTAGATACCGCAGATATTGAAGAAGTGAGAAAACTTTCACAAGTGCTTCCTATTGCTGGTGTCACTACCAATCCTTCTATTATTGCTCAATCAGCGCAGCCCATTGAAACGCTATTACCTGAATTAAAAGCCGCTATGGGCGGTAAGGGGCGGGTATTTGCGCAGGTAATTGCCCGTGATATCGATACCATGATTGAAGAAGCATTGCGCATTGGTAATATTGCCGATAATACTGTGATTAAAATTCCCGTCACTGAAGCTGGCTTGGTTGCTATTAAACAATTAAAGCAAAAAAATATGTTGGTATTGGGGACTGCTATTTACAGTGTGTCTCAAGGGTTGATGGCGGCGTTAGCAGGGGCTGATTATATCGCTCCTTATGTGCATCGTATGGATAGACAAGGCTCTGATGGTGTGAGAGTAGTAAGAGAGTTGCAAACGCTGATTTCCATGCATAATTTACCCACTAAAATACTGGCAGCTAGTTTTAAAACACCACGCCAAGTGATTGATTGTCTGTTGTCTGGCGCTTCGGCTGTAACACTTCCGATAGAGCTTGCCTACTCTATTATCCGTTCACCCGTAGTCGATGATGCGATTAATAAATTTACTGATGATTGGTCATTAGCCTTTAATCGCCAATCATTGTAATGATTTTATTGTGTTTGTTATTTGGCGCTATTTAATGTTAATGGCGCCAATAAAATAATAATCATAGGTAAAATAAATATTATTCTTATTCAATTTTTCTGTCTATATTAAATAAAAACTCTACTGATGAATTAGACTATTTAAAAAGAATAGAATGCTGAGCATTGTACTATATTGTAGAAATATTATCTGATTAAATTGCGCAATAATAATTTATTATATCGATTTGTGTTTTTAAAGTAAGATTATTCTCTGCTAAATTATCGTATACGCGGACAAGGTGTAATTTAATCAATTATTGATTTATATCTAACAATAAGTTGCCTTTGTGGTAATCTAAAAATAAATCTATTACTATAACCTTAGCATTTTAATGGATTAATAATATAATATTTTTATGCTATTTTGTTGTTTATAAACACTTTTATCATGTTCTTTTATTCTTTTTGTCCGTTCTTACTGTAAACTCAGTAAGTTGATTTTATTTATTTTTATTAGTGTTATTTTATATTTAATAACAACAAAATAAATTGTAATTAATGTGTTAATTAAAGAGTTTGGTTGTTAATGATATACAAAATATTATTTATTTTTAAATAACTAACTGAATGAATTAACAGGGAAAGCCGATACTCCGCGGTTAAATAAAATTAACATATAGTTATTATCTTTATTTAGAGATAAATAAACTTTGATTTGTAATATTGTTGGAGTAAATATGTGTGAAGAAGACATAAATAAACCACTCTATTTGTTAATTGCAGACTGGGTTCAAGAGCAACAACGCTGGGTGAGTGCGAAAGAGATCGCTAAAAATTTTGATATCCCCCAATGTAATGCGATTAATATCGTTTCTTATATTCTTTCTGATGTAAAAGAGATTGAGTGTGAAACCAAAAGCGTTCCTAATCAATTGGAAGGAAGAGGGTGCCAATGCCAACGGATGATCAAAGTCAGTCATATTGATCCTGCTCTTTACTCTCGTTTAAAAGGTCATACGCAAAGTAAAAGTCGTTTAAGCGCCCCAGAGAAATTAGCAGCTATGATCCCTCATGGGCTGAATCACCAACAAAAATGGCAATGGATGTTGTCAAAATCACAACGGCGTTAATTGATAGCCGAGTGTTAAAATAAAGCAATACGACAGGCGTTTGTTGTGCCTGTCGCTGTTGGCTTATTGACCTTTAGGTTTTACCTCTGTCGTGCCCCTTAAACGAGGACGATTAGCTTCAGGGGCTGTTAATGGTGTCGTTTCTACTAAGCTTTGACGACAACGAACAGTGAGATCTTGATATTCACGAGTATTCATACGTTTCCACTGCATATCTTGCTCGCTAATATCACGTACATGTTTTGCTGGGCTTCCCATTAACATTTGTCGCGCCTGTCCTTGAAAGCCCGCTTTCACAAAGCTCATGGCGGCAACAATACTTTCCTCACCAATGATCGCACCATCCATAATCACGCTATTCATACCGACTAGGCTATCACGACCGATAATACAACTGTGAAGAATAGCACCATGACCAATATGACCATTTTCTTGCACAATGGTATCCATATCCGTATAGCCATGCATAACACAGCCATCTTGAAGATTTGCGCCTGCTTCAACAATTAAACGGCCATAATCACCCCGTAATGAAGCCAAAGGGCCAATATAAACACCAGCACCAATAATGACATCGCCAATTAGTACTGCTGATGGGTGAATGTAAGCTGTTGGATGAACAACAGGAATAACACCTTCAAATGCATAGATACTCATCAGTTTTCCTCTTAGTTGTATTATCAATTCAAGTGATAATTATCGTCCTTTCCATTCAGGTGAGCGTTTTTCGGCAAAGGCTAGCGGGCCTTCGAGTGCATCTTCTGAATGTAAAACACGTGGGTAATATTTTAGAACACCACTGCGCATTAATTTGTAGCCTTCTTCAATCGAAAGCTCGCTAGTGGCACGGTAGATCTCTTTTAATGCAGCGACTGCAAGTGGCGCACTGTTGGCGATTTGATCGGCTAATTCACGGGCGCTATCCATCAGTTCAGTCGCACTGACAACGCGGTTAGCAATGCCCCAGCGTAGCGCCTCTTGTGCATTCATACGACGGCCAGTCATGAGCATTTCATTGACAATTGCAGGAGGTAAGCGTTTAGGTAAACGTAAAACACCGCCACTGTCAGGAACAATACCTAATTGTGCTTCTGGCAAGGCAAAAGAAGCATTGTCTGAACAAATTATCATGTCGGCTGCCAGTGCTAATTCAAAGCCACCCCCAAAAGCATAGCCGTTAATGGCAGCAATGACAGGTTTATTAAGATCAAATAATTCCGTTAAGCCCGCAAAGCCACCAGCACCAAAGTCTGCATCAGGGGCTTCTCCTTCAGCTGCGGCTTTCAAATCCCAACCGGCACAAAAGAATCGTTCGCCAGCACCTGTAATAATGGCAACGCGTAAACTAGGATCATCACGAAAACGCATAAATACCTCACCCATTTCATGACTGGTTTTGGCATCAATTGCATTGGCTTTCGGTCTATCTAATATAATTTCAAGCACTGAACCACGTGTTGTTAGATGTAATGATTGGCTCATGTCATATTCCTTTTTCAATAAAAATAAGCAGTTATAATTAACTGTCACGAAAACCCACTTATGGCTTATTGCAAATGCTTTTTGATCACTTTGCCCGAGCAATTACGTGGTAACCCCTGTTTAAACTCAACGGCGGAAGGCACTTTAAATTTCGCCATATTCTGTTCACAAAAGGCGAAAAAGGCTTCTTCACTTAACGTTTCACCGTCAACCAGTACCACAAAGGCTTTAATGGCTTCATCGCGAATATCATCAGGTACACCAATTACTGCTACATCTTGGATTTTAGGATGTGATGCGATGATATTTTCAATTTCAATACAAGAGACGTTTTCACCACCGCGTTTGATCATGTTGCAACTGCGATCAACAAAATAGAAAAAGCCTTCGTCATCTTGATAACCATAGTCACCCGTGTGTAACCAGCCATCAGGCTCTAGCGCTTTTTCTGTTGCATCGGGGCGATTGTAATACTCTTTAAATAAGGTTTTTCCCGCTTCACCTTTGACGCAGATCTCACCGACTACACCGTTAGGAACTTGTTGATTTTGTTTGTCGCGAATTTGCGCTTGATAACAAAATCCCGGTCTACCAATAGATGGCCAGCGGCGTTTATCGCCAGGTCTGTCACCGATTAAGCCAACAATGGTTTCTGTCATGCCGTAAGAGGTGAGTAATCGCACATTAAATCGTTCAATAAAGGCGTCTTTCTCTTCATCTGCAAGATTGAGGTAAAACATCACTTCGCGCAGTTTATGTTGCTTTTCATCTGGTGAGATTGGTTGTGCCATTAAGGTGCGCATCATCATAGGTATGCATTCTGTTACCGTTGCTTGGTATTTGAGAATTTGCTTCCAGAAGGCTCTTGCACTGTATTTTTCCAGTAGTACAAATGTGGCACCGACAGAAAAAGCAGGAAGTGATGCGGTACACTGACAATCGATATGAAAAGCAGGCATGACGGTAAGATAGATATCATCTTCCCGTAAGGCGTTCTGCCATGAGGAGTAGTAGCCAGCAAAACGTAAATTATAATGCGTAATAACTACTCCTTTGGGTTGTGAAGTAGTTCCTGAGGTAAAAAGGATTTCAGCCGTGTCATCCACACTTAATGGGGTGTGATGATTAAGTGTAACGGGATGCTTGGCTTTTTCACTTAAAAAATCAACAACCCCTTGTTCAGTAGGGAGACAGTTTTCTGTTATTAAAAACAGTTGCGTTAAAGGAGAGTGCTTATCGTGCAACATCGGTTGGTAAATTGGAGAGAAATTATCACTTGTTACCACAAAGTGTGCTTGGCAATGGTTAATGATCCAAGCACTCTCTTCATACATAAAGCGGGCATTAATGGGCACCATAATAGCGCCAATTTTTGCCAGTCCAAACCAGCAAAAGAAAAATTCTGGGCAGTTATCAAGATGTAAGGCAACATGGTCGCCTTTTTTTATACCACAGGCATGAAAAAGATTTGCGGCTCTGTTGATCTCTTCATTTAATTCACTGTAGCTAAATTGTCTGACTTTCCCTTGTGCAGATTCAAAAATTAGCGCTGTTTTTTTATCATAAACTTCAGCTAAATCATCCCACATTTGCCGTAAGTGTTGTCTGCCAATCACATCCATTAAACTGTTATCCCATGCTTTTGCCGTAAGCTCAGGTATTGTGGGATAGTGCCACTTGTACCTGAGTCTAACGGTATTTACTCTACGATTTTAGCTAGCCCTTTATCGACTAGCTCCCTAATTTGTTCGTCGCTATAACCGATATTTTTCAAAATCGCATTGGTATCCATGCCGTGAGCAGGCATACCACGCCAGATTTTTCCTGGATTATTTTTGAATTTCGGCATGATATTTGGTCCCTTACAGGTTTCACCACTCATCGTTTTCCATTGAGTAATTGACTCTCGAGCCACGTATTGTGGATTGCCTTCTAATTCAGGAATGGTTAACACTTTTGCACTGGCAATATTGAGTTCAGATAGGCGTTTTAGTACGGCGGTAATAGGCTGGTTGGCTAGCCATTCATCTAATTTATCTTCAAAGAGTTGACCATGAGGGCAATTAATACGGTGGATCAGTTGTGTCCCTTTGGGGACTTCAGGAGTACCTAATAGATGAGCAAGACCAATATCTTTAAAAATTTCTTCAATTTGAGTGATGCCGACCACTTCCATCACGATATAACCATCTTGGCAACGGTATAAGCCACAGCCGGCATAGTATGGATCTTTGCCTTTGGTCATTCGTGGACAGATTTCTCCGCCATTAAAATAGTCCATCATGAAGTATTGCCCCATTCGCAACATCACTTCATACATTGCAATATCAATACTTTCCCCTTTGCCCGTTTGTTGCACTTTGTACAGTGCCGCTAATGCTGAGGTGGTTGCCGTCATACCAGAGAAATAGTCAGCGGTATAAGGAAAAGCGGGCATAGGTTGGTCTTTATCGCCGTTTTGAATGAGATAGCCACTAAATGCTTGAGCAATAGTGTTGTAGGCTGGAAGGTTGGTATATTGCGGATCGCCATATTGACCAAAGCCGGATAAGTGCGCGATAACCAATTTAGGGTTATGCTCCCATAAAACCTCATCGGTAATACCGCGACGGGCAAAGGCAGGACCTTTGCTGGCTTCGATAAAAATATCCGTGGTTTCCATTAATTTTAGGAAAGCATCACGGCCTTCGTCTTTGAAAATATTTAACGATAAAGCATGTAGATTGCGACGGGAAAGCTGTGGATAATGGGGTTGAACACGAATGGTATCCGCCCATGCAACGTTTTCAATCCAAATGACCTCTGCACCCCACTCTGCAAACATCTGTCCTGCAAATGGCCCGGCAATCTCAATACCTGAAAACACCACACGAACTCCAGCTAGTGGCCCAAATTGTGGCATGGGTAAATGTTCTGTCATAATGTCACCTCGTCAGTGGACTGTTTGAACACTCCCTCACTCGATGTTAAGAGAGTGCTCTGCGATTAATTAACGATACTGTTTGAGTACAGCGCGTCCTAATGTCAGGATCTGCATTTCATCAGAGCCACCAGATACACGGTCAACGCGTAGATCACGCCAAAAACGTGCAATACGGTGTTCACCTGCGATCCCCACACCACCCAGCACTTGCATCGCACTATCAACCACTTCAAAGGCTGCATTCGCACAGAAGTATTTACACATTGCAGCATCACCGGAGGTAATTAAGCCATTGTCACTTTTCCATGCAGTTTCATATAACATGTTGCGCATTGAATTGAGTTTGATCGCCATATGGGCGAATTTTTCTTGAATAAGTTGGAAGCGACCGATAGTCTCACCAAATTGAACCCGTTGGTTGGCGTAGCGCGCCGCATCTTCAAACGCACACATGGCGGTACCATAGTTAGTCAGTGCCACTAAGAAACGCTCATGATCAAACTCTTCTTTCACACGGTTAAAGCCGTTACCTTCGCGACCAAACATATCTTTTTCTTCAAGTTCAACGTTGTCGAAGGTGATTTCACAGCAGCTATCCATACGTAAACCCAGTTTTTCTAACTTAGTGACTTTAATGCCGGGTTTACTCATATCGACAAACCATTCGGTAAAGATGGGTTTATCAGGGGAAGCCGCATCACGACTCATCACGACGATATAAGGGGTATAAGCACTACTGGTGATAAAGCATTTGCTACCGTTGAGATAAACTTTGCCATTTTTACGGGTATAAGTGGTTTGTAAGCTACCCACATCAGAGCCGGCTCCTGGTTCAGTGATCGCTGAGTTCCACATCTGTTTGCCTGTACCACGAAACGCCATGATTTTGTCGATTTGTTCTTGAGTTCCTTCACGCAATACGGTGTTAAATCCCCCCGGTAATTGATAGAGCACATAGGTTGGCGCGCCTAAACGACCTAATTCCATCCAAATTGCGGCAACAGTAACAAATCCGGCATTTAAACCACCGTGCTCTTCAGGGATAAGCAGATTGTCAATTTCCATATCCGCTAAGGCCTTAACAAAACGCTCTGGGTATTTACTTTCGCGATCACACTGTGCGAAATAAGCTTCCCAGTTTTCACTGGCCATTAATTCGCGGACACCGTCAACAAACAGTTCCTGCTCATCATTCAATCTAAAATCCATGTTAATAACCTCTTAATGTGTCATTTTTTGCGTATAGGGAGATCAATCTTTCCAGTGCACTTTGGCATCTTTTATAAAGGACAAGGTGACCATGATATTGACGAAAAATAGTGGGCATCCTCCGGCAATAATGGCGGTTTGGATCGGTTTTAAGCCGCCTAATGCTAGTAAAATAATGCCGATAATACCGACTAATACAGACCAGCCGATGCGTACCAATAATGGTGGTTCAGCCCCTTCTTTCATGGAGCGACAAGTTGACATTGCTAGTGTGTAAGAGCAGGCATTGATTAAAGTGACGGTGGCGATAAAGCAGAGAATAAAGAAGCCCCACATGGTTGCTGTACTGAGGGGTAAGGCGGCCCATGTTTCGATAATGGCGCGTGGTACACCATATTGATCAATCAGTTGCGGAATATTAAGGATATTTTGGTCAATCAGTTGTAAAGTGTTACCCCCCAGAATAGTCCAAATCAGCCAAGTTCCTGCGGTTAAACCTGATACCATTCCTAAACATAATTCACGAACAGTACGACCTTTAGAAATACGCGCTAAGAAGATACTCATTTGAATGGCGTAAATAACCCACCAAGCCCAATAGAAGACAGTCCAAGCCTGAGGAAAACCCCCTTTACCAATAGGATCGGTGTAAAACAACATACGTGGCATATACATCAGCAATGTACCCACAGAATCTGTGAAGTAATTGACAATAAAGCTGGCACCACCCACGATAAATACCCAACCTAACATTAAGAAGCTCAGGTAAGTACGCACATCACTGGCGATTTTTACCCCTTTTTGTAGACCAAATGCCACACAAATAGCGTTGAGTAAGATCCAGCAAGAAATAATAATGGCATCTAATTGTAGAGTGTGAGGAATACCAAATAAGTATTGAATACATTCAGTTACCAAAGGCGTTGCAAGCCCAAGGCTGGTGCCCATTGCTAGGATCAAAGCGACTAAATAGAAATTGTCGACGACAGTACCAAATAAACCATTAACGTGTTTTTCACCCACTAATGGCGTTAAAGTGCTACTTGGGCGGATCACTTCCATTTTGCGTACAAAAAAGAAGTAAGCGAAGGCGACAGACAGGAAACTATAGGTTGCCCAAGGTAGCGGGCCCCAGTGGAATAAGCTGTAAGCTAACCCTATCTCTTTGGCTGGCGCGGAGTAACCTTCCATACCGAAAGGAGGACTTGAAATGTAGTAGTATATTTCAATTGAGCCCCAAAACAGCACAGCCGCTGATGTACAAGAAGCAAACATCATAAAGATCCAGCTTGCCGTACTAAATTCTGGTTTCTCATCGCCCAGGCGTTTTTTGGCATAACGTCCAAAAACCAACCAGAACCAGCCCCCAAACATGATCACCATATACCATTCGAAGGCCCAACCCCAGACATTGGTAACATAGCTGAAAACGGCATTGATCACTTCATTTGAAGCATCAAGATCGCGTACCGTTAACCAGCATAAAATACCAACAATGATTAATGGCGGAAAAAAAACCTTCGGTTCTATTCCTGCCTTTTTATTATCTTTGCTCATAGGTAAATTTTCCAAATATATTTAGCGCAGAAGTTTAATAAGTGTTAATTCCTAATTTCGAATAAACTCTTTTAGTTAGATCCTATATATTCCATTAATTGGTTTTTATCATAATCAAAAAACAAGCCGATTGGCTAATTTATAAAATCATTAATGAAGAAGAATAATGGATATTATTAATGTTCCATTCTGTTATTCACTTCACACTATTCTTTTTGTCGATTTTATGTTACGTTTTATAACCTTTTATTTTCATTTTAATTGATTGATAAATAAGGATATATTTAGGTTTGTAATAAATGTGTTATATCCGCTCTTTCAATATTGTTGATCTTTGTGGCAATATTGAATATTAAATAACTCATTTCTTATTATGTTCAATATTGTTGATCCAGATAACAATATTGAAAGTTAATTACTTTAATTAAATTTAATTTCAATATTGGTGATGTATTTAGCAATATTGAACGCTATCCATCTCTTATTTAATAATCTTCAATATTGGTGATCTGGATTTAATTTCTTAATCATTTAATTGTGTTAATTGTATATTACATTGCCAGAGTAAATGACATATTTATTAATTTCAGGAGATGTAATGAAGATTATTACATGTTACAAGAGTGTTCCCGATGAGCAGGATATTGTGGTCAATAATGCCGATGGTTCACTCGATTTTTCGCGCGCCAATAACAAAATTAGCCAATATGATTTAAATGCGATTGAAGCGGCGAATCAGTTAAAAACACAACTTGATGGTATTCAAATTACGGCAATGAGCGTAGGTGGTAACGCGCTGACTAACGCTAAAGCACGTAAAGATGTGTTATCTCGTGGTGCTGATGATCTCGTGGTGGTGGTCGATGAGCAATTGGAAGCTTCTCTTCCTTATCAAACGGCGACAGTGCTTGCAGCAGCTGCAACTAAGCAGGGGTACGATCTTATCTTATGTGGTGATGGCTCGGCAGATCTAAGTTCCCAACAAGTGAGTTTGCTGGTGGGGGAGATCTTGAATATTCCTGCCATTAATGGGGTTAATAAAATTGTTTCTATTACAACTGATTCCATCACCGTTGAACGCGAATTAGAAAACGAAATTGAAACGCTTACTATCACCTTACCTGCGGTGATTGCCGTTTCTACCGATATCAACTCTCCGCAAATTCCATCTATGAAAGCCATTTTAGGTGCCGCTAAAAAGCCGGTTCAACAATGGAGTGTGGCCGATCTTGGTTTAGAGCCCATAACACCACGTTCAGAGCAAACCGTGTTAGCACCGAAACAAAAAGTACGTCAGCGCATCATTATTGAAGGTGATGGCGATGATCAAATTGCTGAATTTGCAGAATATTTACGAAAAATTATTAAGTAATAGGGGGAGTTATGAGCCAGTTTTCAACTGTTTGGGTGTTGAGTGATGTACTTTCCCCTTTACCAGAATTAATGGGAGGTGCTTCTTCATTAGGTCAATCAATCAATGTCTTTACCTTTAATGATGAGCAAAGCATCGCTGCCTTTAAATTAGGGGCGACAGCGGTTTTCCAATTAGAAGGTAAACCTGATGATCGCATTATGGAAGATTATGCACAAAGTATCGTTGAAACCATTAAATCACATAGCGATGCCGGCTTGGTCTTATTGCCGAATACGCGTCGTGGCAAATTATTTGCCGCTCGTTTAGGTCACCGTTTAGCCGCGGTAGTATCAAATGATGCACAATCATTAAGTACTCAAAATGATGCATTAGTGGCAAAACATATGGTTTACGGTGGACTTGCCTTTGGTGATGAAACATTAACAACACCTTATTGTGTTGTTACCGCAAGTACTGGTGCTTTTGACGTTGCATCAGAAACACAGGCTACGGGTACGGCACAAAAAGTAGCATGGATTGCCCCTTCACAAAGCATTATTTGCCAGTCCATTCAGCCAAGAAAAATCAATGCCGTCGATCTGGATAAAGCCCGTTTTGTGGTCAGTGTTGGTCGTGGT
Organism: Proteus sp. G4380; assembly: GCF_963885725.1. Classification (NCBI taxonomy): domain Bacteria; kingdom Pseudomonadati; phylum Pseudomonadota; class Gammaproteobacteria; order Enterobacterales; family Morganellaceae; genus Proteus; species Proteus sp. G4380. Next base: position 22,976 of record NZ_CAWPAV010000084.1, on the reverse strand, counting down.
ATTGGCAGTAAAGAAAATATTGCTATTGCAGAAGAGTTAGCAAAAGAGATTGGGGCTGAAATCGCCTGCTCCCGCCCTGTGGCTGAAAATGAAAAATGGATGGAGCATGAGCGTTATGTTGGCATTTCTAACCTGATGCTTAAGCCAGATCTGTATTTGGCGGTAGGTATTTCAGGGCAAATCCAACATATGGTTGGTGCAAATGGATCACAAACCATTATGGCGATCAACAAAGATAAAAATGCACCTATCTTCCAATTTGCTGACTACGGCATTGTCGGTGATGTAATGAAGATTTTGCCTGCACTTACCCGTCAACTATCTAACTGATTTAGTCAGCAGAGAAGATAACTTCTCTGCTTTATTTGCAAGTTCTGGAGATGTTATGTCCGATTCCGAAGATATTTTCGATGCCATTATTGTTGGCGCAGGATTAGCGGGCTCTGTGGCTGCACTTGTTTTAGCCAGAGAAGGTGCGCAGGTATTGCTAATAGAAAGAGGGAACTACGCCGGCGGAAAAAATGTAACGGGTGGTCGTCTATATGCCCATACCCTTGAGCGCATCATTCCTGAATTTGCGCAACAGGCTCCGGTTGAGCGGGTGATCACCCATGAAAAACTGTCATTTATGACACAAACAGGGGCTATGACTATCGACTATCAAAACGCTGAAACGCATAACCCTAATCATGCCTCTTGGTCTGTATTACGTGGTGAATTTGATCAATGGCTAATGGCGCAAGCCGAAGATGCAGGCGCCCAGTGTATCACGGGCATTCGTGTTGATAAGTTAGTTGAGCGTGACGGTAAAATTGTCGGTGTAGAAGCAGATGGTGATGTATTAGAAGCCAAAGCGGTGATTTTGGCTGATGGTGTGAACTCACTTTTGGCTGAACAGTTAGGCATGACAAAACGAGTTGCAGCTGAAAATGTTGCCGTGGGCGTAAAAGAGATCATCGAACTGCCTGAAAGTGTCATTAAAGATCGTTTTAACCTAAAAGATAACGAAGGTGTGGCTTGGTTATTTGCCGGCTCTCCTACCGATGGGCTAATGGGGGGCGGTTTTTTATATACCAATAAAACGACGCTTTCTTTGGGGCTTGTCTGTGGGCTTCACCATATTAAAGATGCCAAAAAATCGGTTCCACAAATGCTAGAAGATTTTAAACAACACCCCGTTGTAGCACCGCTAATTGCTGATGGAAAAATGGTGGAATATAGCGCCCATGTGGTACCCGAGGCAGGTTTGCGAATGCAACACGAACTTGTTCGCGATGGTGTTTTGATAGCAGGAGATGCGGCAGGCATGTGTATGAATCTAGGCTTTACCATTAGAGGGATGGATTTAGCCATGGCATCAGGGGAAGCTGCTGCAAAAACGGTGCTTTCAGCAATGGCAAAAAATGATTTTAGTAAACAAACCCTTAATGAGTATCTCAACCATTTAGCACAGGGGCCTTTGCGCGATATGAAAGCATATCAACGTATGCCTGATTTACTAGATAATCCGCGTATGTTTACTGCTTATCCTGACATGGTGGTTGGTATTGCAAAAGATCTCTTTACTGTCACCGATGATGCCCCTGTACCGATGCGTAAAACCATCATGCGTCATAGCAAAAAAGTGGGGTGGATGAATTTAATAAAAGATGGGATCAAAGGAGTAAAAGCAATATGAGTTCTCCTGTAAATGTCGATGTCAAATTGGGCATCAATAAATTTAATGTCGATGAAGAAAATCCACATATCATCATTAAACAGCAACCTGATATGCAAGTATTAGACACACTGGTAAAAGCTTGTCCTGCGGGTCTTTATAAAAAACAACAAGATGGTAGCGTCAGCTTTGATTATGCAGGGTGCTTAGAGTGTGGAACGTGTCGAATTCTCGGTTTAGACAGTGCGCTTGAAAAATGGGAATACCCACGCGGAACGTTTGGCGTGGAATATCGTTACGGATGATGTATCGCTACTTTTCTCCCAGCGCTGTCTCCGGCCTGGGAGCTTTTCTTTCTTTGGTTAAAAAAATAGACTAGGACGCAGTCATGCAGCCCAGAAACTTTGATGATATTCGTTTTACCTCAGTACATCGTCGAGTGATGTTATGGGGAAGTGGCGGCCCTTTTCTTGATGGTTATGTATTAGTCATTATTGGTGTGGCGCTCGAACAATTAACACCTATATTACAGCTTGATACGCGATGGATTGGTTTGCTTGGTGCGGCAACATTAGCAGGGCTTTTTATTGGTACCTCACTTTTTGGCTATATTTGTGACAAAGTAGGGCGCCGTAAAATGTTCCTCGTTGATATTGTGGCTATTGCGGTGATTTCTATTGCGACCATGTTTGTTTCAACACCAATAGGGTTGTTAGTGATGCGCTTCCTTATTGGGATTGTGATTGGCGCTGACTATCCTATTGCAACTTCGATGATCACCGAATTTTCCAATAAAAAGCAACGTGCCTTTGCCGTTGGATTTATTGCTGCTATGTGGTATATCGGTGCGACATGTGCCAATTTAGTGGGTTATCTTTTATATGATGTCCAAGATGGCTGGCGTTGGATGTTAGGCAGTGCTTTTATTCCTTGCGTTATTATTCTAATTGGTCGCTTTGATCTCCCTGAATCACCGCTTTGGTTAATACGCCAAGGGCGTATTAAAGAGTGTAATGAAATGATGATCAAACTCTTTGGCGAGCCTGTGGTCTTTGAAGCAGAAGATGCTAAAACGACCCGTTTTATCGAATTATTTAATAAACGCCACTTCTCATTTGTGCTCTTTGTTGCCGTAATTTGGACCTGCCAAGTGATCCCGATGTTTGCCATTTATACCTTTGGCCCTCAAATTGTCGGTTTATTAGGATGGGATACAGGAAGAAGTGCGGCATTAGGCAATGTCGTGATCAGCCTATTTTTTATGTTGGGTTGTATTCCTGCGATGTTTTGGTTAAACCAAACGGGGCGGCGCCCACTGTTAATTGGTAGTTTTGCGATGATGACTTTAGCATTATTCACGCTGGGGATATTCCCGAATTTACCGATTTTATTCGTTATCTTAGCGTTTGCTACCTACGCTTTTTTCTCGGGAGGACCTGGCATTTTACAGTGGCTTTATCCGAATGAATTATTTCCAACCGATATCCGAGCATCGGCGGTGGGGGTTATTATGTCGATAAGCCGTATTGGGACGGTTATTTCCACCTGTGCGCTTCCCGCTTTTATTGCCACTTATGGGATCAATACCACAATGCTGGTGGGGGCGGCTATTTCTCTGTTTGGGATGATGGTATCAGTACTGTTTGCACCAGAAACGAAGGGATTAACGTTAAAGCAGACATCAACAATGCCTATGCGACGTGGTAAATAAAACCTTTAATTGTAAAAATATTTAACCATATTCTGTTCACGATATTCCCTTGTTCACTAATCTTGAACAGATGCATATCGTGAACATGGAAAAATGAGAAAGATTGTTAGTAAGGATTGTACATGGGTTGTAGTATTCCAATTAATCAATGATTTTTGGAGTGGGTTGCTCAATTTATAAACCATTATCTATACCCTATTTAGCCCACTAAAATAAGTGAGCTAAATAAGGTTAATTTATCTCTTTTAGCGTAAACTCTGCACACTTTCTACTAAATTCGCCAACTGTGACACTACGCGATCGCCAATATCAGCATTATCGCCACCTAATGCTTTGTTGCGCATAAAATCTTTTTTGATTTGCTGCCAACGAATAGCATCTTGTTCGGTTAATGTGCCACGTATTTCCGCCAGTTTTAATAAGTTCTCTTCAGCACCCGTTGTGAGTAATTGGGCTTCGCCAAGATAGTGATCGTCGAGTAAGCGTTCAATTTCTTTCTCATTCATAACCGCAGAGACTTTTTCGCTTAATTTGTTCATATTGCGATAACTGCCTTGTAAGCGGAATGCAGGCTCAGTACGATATTTATCGGATTGTGCCGCACTTGCTATATATTGTTGATTTACTTTTAAAATCACATCACGCAAAGTAATTAGATGTTTTAATACCATCACAATTTCATTAATTTCCGCATCCGAATAAGGATAACTGAGGGAATTGGTTGAAACTGATTTACCCATGGCTTTATCAACAAAAAGATAGAGATCGTTTAGATCACGTAAAGCAAGGGGAGCAAGAACTGAGTTAGAGGTTAAGCTATTTTCAATATAACTGAGTGCAAAGGCGTCATCCATTCCCCCTAATACCTCACCAAGATTATAGATATCAGCACGGTTAGCTAACATATCAGGGATCTTAAATAGTTCACCAGACTCGGTATAAGGGTTACCGGCCATCACCACACAGAATTTTTTACCGCGCATATCATAGGTTCGGGTTTTCCCTTTCCAAACCCCTTCAATACGGCGTGTGCCATCACATAGCGAGATAAATTTTTGTAGGAATTCAGGGTGTGTATGCTGAATATCATCGACATACAACATCACATTATTGCCCATCTCAAGGGCAAGATTGAGTTTTTCTAGCTCTTGTTTTGCTGTTGCGTTTGGCGCTTGTTCGGGATCTAATGACAAAACATTATGACCTAAAGCAGGGCCATTTATTTTCATAAAGATCAGTCCCAAACGATCGGCTACATATTCCATTAAGGTCGTTTTACCGTAACCTGGTGGGGAGATCATTAATAATAATCCCATCAAGTCAGTGCGTTTCCCTTCACCTAATGCACCGATCTGTTTTGCCATATTGTCACCAATAATTGGTAAATAGACATCGTTAATCAGTTTATTACGCACAAATGAACTGAGAGGTTTTGCTTTAAACTCATCCAGTTTTAAACGCTGGCGCTCTTCAAGAACAATTTTTTGTCGTAAAGTCAGATAATGATTAAAGGCGGGAATAAAGGTTTTACGCTGTCCGCGCATACGACTGAAATAATCATCTAAACTCAATGAAAGTGTTTGATTTTCAATAGTAGGATGCTCACCTAATAATCCGTTTACCTTAAAGTATAAATCAACCTCGCTATAACGTGCAGAGGCGATTTTATCTAACATAATAATGGCAATTGCCCCCGGAATATAAGGGGTTAGATGAGCATAATCGGCTTGAGAGCACAATCCTTGTAGCCAATTTTGGATCAATGCCCAACGTTGTGCATAACGTGAGGCTAAATTTTGTTGTGAACGATTAAAATCAATCCACATATGAGCGGCTTCTAATCGGTTTTGTAAGGCAACAACGAGCTCTTTGGCATATTTACTGTAAACCAATTCTATTGGTGTTCTTGCTAGTGCAAAACTTAAATATTCAGCGGCTTGGATCGGAACATAAGATCCACATTTAATCGGATTATCAGTAAGGAATAGGCGGATATCCGCTTCTATTTCTGCCTGTAAATCAATTAATGCATCATCATTATGAAACAGTTGTTGAATATTCACTGCCGTTCGTGCGCGCTCTGGCCATAATGCTGGGTATTCATTAGTTTGTACTTTTTCCCAGAAAATAGCAGCAATTGCCCGTGCTGTTGGGTTATAACGAAGCAGATCAGCACTTTCACCTACAGGTAGAAGTTTCTTTAGAATGGCGATAGCATCATGATCGTGGATCCCTTTTTCATAGCCTTCTTTATAGCGAGGTGTTGCGAAATCACGTACTAACTTTTCTAATTTTTCAGGTACACTCAGTGCTTCTTTTAAGATTTCTAGGGTTAATCCATCTTGACGTTTTGATGCAGCATAGATAATTGAATAGGCGAGATATTCCGCACGATACACCGTTTCAGATTCTGAACTTAATGTCGCATTCCAGTAAGGGCGCAGTGTTTCAAGCTCTGGATGGTCGATTGGCTCTTGGAAATCGGTACCGGTTAGATATAACCAAAGCTTATCTTCTTTCGGTAAAATAGTAAGATCTAGCTCTTGTGTATTAACACTAAAACGGTGATGAGGGCCCAATTTAATAACATTGCCACCCTCTTCAAAGATATCCGTTTTATCACGTAAGATACGGATGGCTTGATCACGAGACGATTTAAGACGGGCATCAATATCATCTGCTTTAACATTGTCATTGATTTCTCTTAGTTTTTCAATGATTTCACGTGTTTTTAATGCTAAAGGATCAGAGGCAAAAAAAGCATTTAATTCATCTTGTGATTGCAACCGAGTTGTTCTACGTTGCAGATTTTCTAAGAGACGATTAGCAGCAGTTAATAAGCTTTGTGAACGACGTTGTCGATCATCAAGTAACGATTGTTTATGCGCCTCAAAAGTCTCTAATAACTCTTCACGTTTTGACAAGATATCATCAAGAAATTCATCATGCTGACTAAATTGGCTTTCTAATTCTTCTAGCTGTACTAGCAATCGTGAAAGCTGCTCTTCACAACGTTCCGGATCTGTTGCCAGTGATAAAGCATTGGTGATCCCCTGACTAAATAGGCGGAATTGCGCACCAAATTGAGCGACGGTTTCTACGCTACTTTGTGATTTTCTTTTTTGCTGTAAGCGAGCTCGTGATTGATTGAGTTGTGCATAAATTTGGGAGATGGCATCAATAATCTGTGTTTGTTGCGTCACATCCTCAAAGGTGAGTGATGCCATCAGATTTGACAGCATGTCTAAATCTTCTGACATCTGCGCCATCTCATTCATTGGTACATCAAGCTGAGCACTGTTTTGTGCTTTTTCTATCTGTTGTTCAAAAGTAGTAAGCTGTGTTTTAAAAGGCTGTAGCGCTTTGTCGCTGGCAAGAAATTGGGCAGTGGCTTGCGAAACACGTTGCTGTGCCTCGGTTATTTCCGTTTCCATTTTATTTAATTGCGTTAAATCCATATAACGGAATTCACGCAAAGAAATAAGGTGTCCATGGTGTGTATTGAGCGAATTTAAACTATCAACAAATTGTTGAATATCGGTCCAACTATCAGGCAGTGTCAGTGATAACAGAGATTTCTGACGGTTGATCGCTTCTTGCATTGATTTCGCTGATTGTTGACGAATACTTTCGACTTTTTCATATTCATCAAGCACTAATTCACTTGTTTGAGCGATCTCTTTTAGTAAGGGGCCAATACCTAGACAGTGTTCATCATTAAACCAGTAATAGAGATCTAATAAGCTTTTTGGTTGTTGGCTAAGTTGCTCATAACGAGCGATGGAAACTTGGCTACCTTCAATTTCTTTAGCGACATGTAAAATTTCTGAGATCCCGCGAACTAAATCGGCATTACCAATACGCCCATAAAAGCCGTTTCGTGGCGGTTGTTTATCGGCAAATTCTTCAGAATAGAAGGGCGTTTGCCAAACTTGCATCGGGTGAACACGGGTAGCTTCTTCGCCTTCCCCTTCAAATAGCACCATTTTGCCATCTTCTAGCATGGCATAGCCATGACCGACCAATGGTGTCGCCAATTTACGCTCAATCATATTGTAATTAAATAGCGCGAGACGACCTTGTGTCGGTGAATAGAAGACATACAGCACATCTTCACCGTTAGGTGAACGACGCAAACGACGAAAATACATACCTTCCATTGGTTGATCAAAGGTTTTGTAATCGCCATTTTGTAGATAGTAGCCGCCGGGAAAAATGATACCGTGATCTTCCGGAAGTTGCACACAAGCTTGCCCAATGGCATCAATACGCTGAACACTTTGTGTTAGTGTGTTATAGACTAAATAACGCCAATTCTCTTCGCGGTAAGGAAGCACTTTTAATAAAATTAAACTGCCAGTTTGTGCATATTCAATTTGTGCATCATCAAGGGACTGGTTTTTATCTAAGACCGCTTCACGATAAATTCCTAAACCATCTTCGGTATTGTTTTCACATTTGACAGTCAAATCGCCACCGGTGGTTTCTACAAAGACTGTATCTAAAATGTTGATATGAGGAAAACGCCCATTTACCGTATCTTCACGTTGTGTTTTTATCCAATCAAAATCGTAAGCAGGGGGGAGTGCTATATCGCGTTCGCCACGATTATCAATATATTCAATACGTTGTTTGTCACTGGATATCGACCAACGGAAGACGCGTACATCGGTAATACGATCGCCAATTTGAAAACTAGCGAGTAATTTACCATCACGCTCAACTAGCTGTAGTAGTTGCGTATTTTTATAGTAAGTGTATAACTCGGTAAAATCTTGGATAAAGCGATTATCATTTAAAAAAGTGCCTTCATAAGCAACCGCTTCAACATCAAACTCGCCATCATTATCAATTAAGCGATAAAGTGAAAAAACATCTTCAAGATGCGTTTCTCGTTTTAAACCGAGGAAAACGTTATAACCAAATAGTAACCATTCACCAACGCGAACAATATCTCTTGCTTGGCAATTATTCTCTGTTCGAATACGAATACGGCCAATGATATCCATTTGGCTTTGACCAAATTCAGCTAATCGATGCTGATTGAGTTCAGTGGCTTTTACATGTAATTGCTGACCTTGCTCGGTAAGGCGTTTACGCAATATTTCATATGCGCCACCTTGTGCAACAGCGCTATCAAGTATTTCCTGTTCGCGATTCGTATCATGAATATCAGACATGGTATAACGGATTTCCTTGGCTTAAACGATAGAAACAATCGAAAAGACATAGAGAATTTCTCTATGTCTTTTCCTCTCCTTTTAGAGCGATATTAATCTTCTTTTGGGGTGTCTGATTTTGCTGTGACTTCTTTGATCAGTTGACCCGCACCTTTAGTCGCCATAAATCCATTAATTAATTCTTGAACTTTTGGATTTTTTAGCAGTGAAGCAACATCTAATTTTTTATCTTGCTGAGTACGATTAATCAATTTCTCAACGTTCTCTTTGGCAAAGCTACTTTTATCCATAAAACCATCAACCGCTTTACCTAAGCTCAGTGCTTTAGAGAAGGTATTAAAGAAGTTGCCATCACCACCGACAATTTCAATATTCGTTTTGCTCAGTGCTGCTGCTAATACATCCGCTTGCTCACGAGCAATCTCTTTATTTGCTTCAATAGAAGCCATGGCTTGTTCAAATTGTTTTTCAAGGCGCATACGGAACTCTTCATGAGCACGAGCAGTATCACTGAGGTGATCCATTGACTTGAATTTATCTGTTAAACCATCAGCTTCTGCTTTCAGACGTTGGCGGATCACTTCTGCTTGTGCTGAACCTAATTGACCCTCACCACGCGCTTGAGCGGCCAGTTTTTCTTCAAGAATTTTCGCATCAGCAAGACCCAGTTTTTCTTTGGCATTTGCTTGTTGCTCTTCACCGCGAGCTTGAGCTGCTAATTTCTCTTCAAGAATTTTCGCTTCAGCAAAACCTTGTTGTTGTTGCGCTTGTGCTTTTGCTTCCATGACTTGCGCTTCGCTTAAGCCTTTTTCTTTCAAGCCACGCGCTTGTGCCAACAGCTGTTCCGCTGTGATATTGGCTTGTACTAAACCTTCTTTTTCTTCTGCTTCGGCAGTTGCTTGACGAACACGTGCTTCGGCAAGGCCTAATGCTGCGTGTTCAGCTTCGATCCCTTCAGCTAAGCGTTTTTTCGCTTCAGCTTGTTTCACAGAGGCTTCTAATTCTGCTTTTGCCATGGTGCTGATTTCTTCAGCTTTATGTTTTGCACTTGATTCATCCGCTTCGGCTTTTTTCACTTGGCGTACTAAAGATTCTTCGGCTTCAGCTTGCGCATTAATCACCGTCACTTGGCGCATACGCTCAGCTTCTGAGACTTCACGTACTTCTTTAATTCGCTCTTCTTCTTGTGCGACCGTTTTTTCAACAGCAACACGCTCGCGGATCACATTTGAAATATTTTTGCGCTCTTCTTCTAACGCTTTTTCTTTTTCAATACGTTGTAGTTCAACTTCTCGCTCACGAGCGACAATTTCTAATTCACGGGCACGATTAACACGCTCTTGCTCGATAGCTACCGCTCTGGTGCGGTTTTGTTGCGCGACTTCGACTTCACGCATACGGTTTTCTTCTCGTATTTCAATTTCTTGCTGAGTTTGAATACGAGCTTGCTCTGCTTTTAGACGCTCTTCTTCTTGTACTCGTAAGGTTTCTGAACTTTCACGGGCACGGATATTATCAATTTCACGCTGTTGGCGAGCTTCTGCATCTGCTTGTTGGCGCTCTAAAGCCAGACTTGCTTCGCGAGTTTCAACATTTTTCTTTTGAATCGCTAACTCTTGGTCACGCTCTTTTTGATTCGTTTCGATATTATGTATTGCAGTAATTTCGGTAATTTTGCGAATACCTTCTGAATCAAAAATATTATTTGGATCAAGGGCTGATTTAGGGGTCTGCTCTAAATAGTCGATGGCCACATCTTCTAACGCATAACCATTGAGATCTTTACCAATCACATCAACAATACGATCACGGAAATTTTGTCTATCTTCAAATAATTTCGATAACTCAAATTGTTTGCCGACGGTTTTTAAGGCTTCAGAGAATTTAGCACTAAATAATGTACTCACGGCTTGATGATCTGATGCTCTATCTACACCAATCGCTTTAGCGACTTTTAATACATCTTCCGTCGTTTCATTAACACGCAGGTAGAAGGCGACAGTAATATCTGCACGTAAATTATCTTGGCAAATTAATCCATCTTTACCACGGCGATCGACTTCTAAGGTTAAAAGCGAAATACGCATAAACTCTTTTTTGTAGATAACCGGATAAACTAAAGCCCCAGTAAAATGAACTTTAGGTTGTGATGTCATGTCGTTAACAATTAATGCTGTACCTTGTGGAACCTTAATATAAAACGCTTTGAATAAACCAAAGAGTCCTAAAATAACTAAGATCACACAGCCAATAATTGTTAAGAAAGGCATAACGAAAGCCAAATCCATACATTTTTCTCCATAGGTTCAGACGATGTCGTCATTTTTAATCTTAATGTGTCTGTTAACTTATTTTCCTTTCACCGAATTTATCATTAGCGGTGAAATTCATCTTCCGTTACGACTTGATAACTATGAGTAGGCGCGTCATAACTAATAATAATTACGCTATCCCCTCGTTTAATATTTTCTGTTGCTGGCGCTCTGATCTGTAAAATTAAACCGGCACCACCATCTTCTAATAGGGCTTCACCTTTATTTTCTGTGACATATTCGGAGCGTACTACAGCAAATTTTCCTACTAGTTGGTGAACTGATTTAGGTTTGCTACGAGAAATGAGCTTATTACGGATTGGTTTTAAGCATAGCGCTGTTAAATTAAGAGAAACAAAGCTGATGATAATAAAAGCAATAAAGCCGATAACATAACGCAATAAATCTGTTTCAATAAAACGAATAAACCAATGTACGCAAAAGTAACTAATAAACCAGCCGAACAAAGTGAAGAAGGTTAATATAATGGTTACCGGAATGCCGGCAAGCCCTAATTTAGTTAGCCAACCCGCAAGGCCCGTCGCATCGACATCTAATTCGCTATCGATATTAAATAAATCGATATCTAATAGTCCAAAAGCAGCACATAGCCAATAAAAGAGGATAATAATAAGTAAGGCACTAAAGATAATGCTAGGAAAGGCTAAGCTATTTTGGAAAAAAAGGTTCATAAAGCGTTCTCTTAAATTAACGAGATGAGCGTGTCTCTTTTAGGTTAATACTAATAATACTATGTTAAATGGTTGCAAAAACATGTGGTTGAGAACACATTTTGTCTATCTTAATTTATTTTTATGTTCATTGGTAGTTAAGATAAATGACTGAGATAGCAATGAGATAGTATTAATTCTTCTGTATTAGAAAATCAGATCATTCTTTAAAAAAGATAAAAGTGATTTTACTCTGATGGAAATACCTTATCTTAAGGTAATAATTATTTTGTTGTGCAAAAAATAAATATATTGAGTGAATATTCTATTTCATTAAGAAGATAGGAGTATTGTTGAAAAATACTGAAGAAAAGATCGACTAAAAATAGTAACCACAATAAAAAATGGGTAATAATATTAAATGATTTTTTTTAGTTGATAAAAATGATAAATTTATTGCTGTCATAGAACTAAAAGCTCACCAATAAAAGGATATTTTATGCGTAAGTTAGTCGTTGGTTTGGTTTTGCTTCTTATCATTATTTTTGTTGTATTGATTAATTCTTATAATAAAATCCAGAAGAATGACGAGTTAGTTACTGCGGCGGCATCAGAATTATTAAATCAATATCAACGTCGTTTAGATTTGATCCCTAATCTAGTCAATACAGTTAAAGGGTACTCAAATTATGAAAGCCAAGTATTACAAGATGTTGTAAAGGCAAGAGCGTCTGTTGGACAAATTAATGTCAATACGCGTTTATTTGAAAATTCTACACTTGCTACCAGTTATCAAAAAGCACAGGATGATTTGGGCAAATCTTTATCACGTCTTTTAGCTATTTCAGAAAGATATCCTGACTTGAAAGCTAACACATTATATCAAGATCTAATGGTGCAATTAGAGGGAGCCGAAAATCGTATCTCTGTTGCTAGAGGGCGATATATCGAGGCAGTTCGTCATTATAATACTCAGATTAGACAGTTTCCTTATAACTTCATAGCTATCGTTATGGGATATGATAAAAAAGTCAATTTCACTGTTGAGAGTGAACAGGAAATAAAAGTAACACCAGTGGTGGACTTTGCCTCATGATACGTAAGGTTTTATTCTTATTCTCATTGTTCTTATTTAGCTTTAGCGTGATAGTGAGTGCATCAGCGAATGATATTCCTCAACTAAAAACAGATAGAGTGATTGATAGTGCAAATTTATTGACTGCACAACAATTCAAAGCGTTAAATACTTTATTGGTTAACTTCGAAAATAGTCGTAATGATGGATCACAATTTGTTGTCTATATCGTTCCAACGACAGGGAAAGAAACCATCGAATCCTTTGCTTTTCGTGTTTTTAATCAATGGAAGATAGGCAGAAAAGGGAAAGATAATGGATTATTGCTCGTGGTGGCAATTAATGATCGTAATGTTCGTTTTGAAGTCGGGTATGGCTATGAGGGAGCATTAACTGATGTACTGGCAGGACGAATTATTCGCAATGAAATGTTGCCATTTTTTCGTTCAAATAATTATTATGCAGGCATCGAACAAGGGGTTAAAAATGCTATTCAAGCCGTTAATCATGAACCAATAAGTTTCACTAACTCACAGATAAATACTAATACACTTAAAATATTCCACACACATTTTATCCTAATTTATTTGGTAATATTAGGCGGTGTTTATTGGTTTCAGTTGATATTCTCGACGCGAAAAATAAAAACCAAAATTAATCAATTATTAGTGCCTAGAGGAAGAAAAAAGAAAAATCCAGCAGACCAAAAAGGTAAGTTAAGTATAAAGCAACGTAAACAGTTGAAAAATTATCTGCAATATTCGTACTATTTTCCTACATTTTCAACGTTATTTTTCCCCATGACACTCTGTTTTGCGGCGGCGATGTTTTATACACAAGTCTTTCTTGATGGTATTATTGATAATTTTGTTTTAGTGATAATAGTCATATTGTCATTATTATGTAATTTTATCGTATTAGTGGTTTTATTTGGTATTATCAACCTGTTATTTCCAATTTATCGGCAACAACGAAAAGAATGGAAAGCGATTTGTGTCGCTAGTCCGTTTGGTTCACCGTTTAATCAACTGCCATATTCAAAACGTATTCGTAGACGTAGTGGTTATTCAGGCTCTGGTGGTTATTCGAGTTCGTCTTATTCATCAAGTTCATCAAGTTCATCCAGCTCTTCTAGTTCTTCTAGTTCTTCTAGCGGTGGCGGCGGTGGTTCGAGTGGTGGTGGGGGTGCTTCAGGGAGTTGGTAGAGGAATATGTCGCTATTTTTATCTTATGATGCAATCACCAGAGCGTAATCTGCATGTTGTGAAAAGGCTATTAGGGCATGCCAGTATTACATCGATATTAGAATACATTGATGAAAGTGTTGATAACTTGCGAGATATACTTGAAGCGGAATTGATGGGGCGAGAATATTAGAAGTAGTATTTGACTACGATATAAGTAAATGCGGTAGAGAGTAGTAAAAATAAAAAAACAGCCTTTTATTGAATAATATATTGGTTTGATAAACCAATTCTCGCTAAACAAGAAATTGAAAATAAATTAATAGCGTCTTGAATATGAATAGGTTTTTTCTCTTAATCAATATGTAAACGTTAACTAATAAATTTTTTAGGAGGTGGTTATGGCTTATGATTTGACTAATACACTGGTCATTGGTATTAGCTCAACAGCACTTTTTGATATGCAGAAATCAGATAATCTTTTTAAGGAATTCTGTTCCAGCATTCCGGAAAAAGCAATTGAGCAATATAGAAATTACATGCTTTTGCATGAGGAGGATGAGTTACTTCCTGGAACTGGATTTCCTTTGGTAGAGGCTTTGCTGGGACTAAACAAGTATAAAAAAGAAGCTGATAAATCTCCTCTTGTTGAAGTAGTGGTCATGTCAAGAAATAGCCCTGATACAGGACTTATGATACTGAACAATATAAGGAAAAAAGGAGTAGATATAACAAGGTCAGTATTCACAGGTGGGGAAACGGTGGTTGATTATCTTGAGGCTTTCAATGTGGATCTTTTTCTTACAACCAGTATTGATGATGCACAGCGTGTTATCGACTCTAATGCCTGTGCAGTAGCTATTTTAAAGGAACCTCCAAAAGAATCTATAAAATATCCTCAAGATCAGGTAAGAATTGCCTTTGATGGTGATGCTGTTTTATTCGATGAGTCCAGTGAAATTGTCTATAAAACGAAAGGAATAAACAGTTTCCATGCACAAGAAAATGCTAAGCAAAATGAACCATTGGCGGAAGGCCCTTATGCAATGCTGCTAAAAAAAATAGCGAGATTACAAGACCGATTACCTGCAAGAGTTGATTATTCACCGATAAGAATTGCTCTTGTTACAGCAAGGAATAGTCCATCTGAACTACGAGTTATAAAAACATTAAGAGCTTGGGGGATAAATGTTGATGAGGCATTCTTTCTAGGTGGGGTCGAGAAAACAAAAATACTTAAAGCTTTCAATCCTCATATATTTTTTGATGATCAAGATGTTCATCTTGAGCCAGCATCAGTATATGTCCCTTCAGGCCGAGTACCTTATGCTTCTCGCTCGCCATTATATCAGCAAATACTGTCAATCAAGCCAGCTTAAATTAGTTTATGAAAATCTCATATTCCTGATGGTTCGGTGCGGAGTTACCAAAAATAAAAAGACAAATATCATATTGAAGCGTTTCAATTAATGGGGCGAGAATATTAGAAGTAGTATTTGACTACGATATAAGTAAATGCGGTAGAGAGTAGTAAAAATAAAAAAAACAGCCTTGCAAAACAAGCCTGTTTTATTTAAGAGTTTCAATATAAGATGATAATATCAAAATATATTTTTCTAACCCTTAGTTGTTCTCTCAGCTATTTAAATTGCTGATTAACAAGTTTTAAAATGGTGCCCGGACTCGGAATCGAACCAAGGACACGGGGATTTTCAATCCCCTGCTCTACCGACTGAGCTATCCGGGCAACGAGGCGCATTAAACCGTATTCAGCGTGATGCGTCAACGTCTTTTTAATAAAAAATGCAAAAATAAGTTTGTTTGCTCTCTTTTTATTCTATTTGAGTCTGATTTTTCAGCACAAGCGATTTTCTAATAAAAAATGCTTAAATAACAATCAGTAAAGATAGTCCATTTTTATCTTTTAAAGAGATATTTTTCCTTTGCTTATCACTTAACCGCTTTTCTCTTCCTCTCATCGAGAGTAATGGAATAAGAGAATTAAATGAGCAATTACTCTAATTGCAATGTTGATATGCAATCAGCTTAGCGCACCATTTTTACGACATTGGGCGATTTTAAGAATATCTTGAGCTAATAGTTTTGCTGTAGTGATATCGTCAGCGCGACGATTGACCATTAAGCGACTTAAACAGCCTTCTAAGATGAGCTCCATTTGTTTAGCGACTAACTCACTATCTTCAAGATCAAGCTTGCGTAGTAGCGTTCTAGAGTATTCAAATGAGCTTTGCTTTTGGCGCTGGCTTAACTGATGGATTTGTGAATGCTCATCAGGATAAGCACTACAAGCCGCGACAAACAAACAGCCTGGAAAACGATTTTTTTCTAAGCGCATAGCCAGCTGATCGTAACGTGCTAGTAATTTTTGCTCTGTGGTCAGCGTTTCATCTAATATCACTTGACGTTGCCAAATATCAATTTGCTGTCCATGATGGCGTAGACAATCAAAAATTAACGCGTCTTTATCAGGCCAAAAAGGTTGGAGTTCAGATTCAGTAATAGCAAATCCCTGCAATAACTCAGGCAACGTAGCGGCAAGCCCATGTTGCTCTAATTGGATAAGTACGTGGTCTAATAATGCTTCACGTTGCACGGAAATCTCCTTAAATCATAGTGTCGCAAGAGCACCATAATTAACAGATTTTAATCAGAAATGAAAGTCACAGACGCTAGAGGGATAGCGTCAAAATAAAATCCCCTCATCCATTTGGGTGAGGGGACTTATTTTTATATCTAGTTAAAAAGTAAAGCTTTTTGCAATGTCTTTTTAAATATTGGTTTTAAACTACAAAATCATACCGCCGAAGAGGAAACCAAATCCGACCGCTAATATCACACCGATAGTACCAGGGATAAAGAATGGATGGTTAAAGACTAATTTACCAATACGAGTTGTACCCGTATCATCCATTTGAACGGCAGCAACCAGTGTTGGGTAAGTTGGTAGAATAAATAGACCAGAAACTGCTGAGAATGATGCAATTGCTGTTAATGGAGAAACACCTAAAGCTAAAGCCATTGGCATTAATGCTTTTGCTGTTGCCGCTTGTGAATATAATAAGGCAGAGCAGAAGAAGAAAATAACCGCTAATAACCAAGGATGACCTGTGATTAAATCACCGGCAGTCAGTTTGATCCAATCGATATTACTTGAAACGAAAGTATCACCTAACCAAGCAACACCCAGAATACAAATACACGCACTCATACCTGCTTTAAATGTACTTGAGTTTAAGATGTTATCTGTTTTAACTTTACAGAAAACAGTAATAAGTGTTGCCACACTCAGCATAATGATAAGGATAGCGTTAGTGGTGTTCATTAACGGCTCTTTTACAATGCCTAAACTTGGGCTATTGATAATGGCATAAGTGACCACACAAATAACACCAAGTAAGAATAGCATTACAGAAGATTTAGCACCCGGTAATGTTTCTCTACGCTCTTTACTATTACGTAATTCAACTAGACCTTGCTCTAAACGTTGACGATAAATCGCATCATCAGACAGTTTTGAGTTAAATACCCAAGAGATGATGAATGACATCAGAATAATAGCAAGGAAGGTCGCTGGTAATAAAATAGATAACAGAGTGATATAACTTACTGTATTACCTTCACCGACCATTGCAGGGTTTTCCATGACAGATGCCATATAAACAACCGCAGCAGAAATAGGTGATGCTGTAATACCAATTTGCGCAGCAACCACACCTGTTGATAATGGGCGACAAGGTTTGATGCCTTGCTCTTTAGCAACTTCAGCAATAACGGGTAATGTAGCTAAAGAGATATTACCTGTACCTGCAAAGAGAGTTAATAAATAAGTCACAATTGGCGCAAGTATTGTGATGTATTTAGGATTACGTCTTAATAGTTTTTCTGTTTGATCAACTAAATAATCTAAACCACCAGCAACCTGCATCGCAGAGATTGCGGCAATAACAGCCATAATGATGGAGATCACATCAAAAGGGATAGTACCTGGTTTAACACCGATAGCGGCTAATACTAACACCCCTAAACCACCGGCAAACCCGATACCAATTCCTCCTAGTCTCGCACCGAGGAAAATGGCCAGCAGAACGATAATCAATTCTACGGCTAACATAGCGTTTACTCCTTGAGATAATTAAAAAAATGAGAAAGATAAGTTAAATTTTTGTTTTTACAATCAAGTAAAAAGGCACGTCTCTTAAAGAGTCCGTGCCTTGTATTTTTAAGAGCTCATTCTTATGTTTAACATGATTATGTTATGAAACATAAATATTAATCATCGAAGCGTTTTGCTTTGTAAGCCGGGTGTTTTAGGTTCTCAACAGAGAAGATATCATCCAGTTGTTCTTCAGTTAATAAGCCACGTTCTAATACCACTTCACGTACGCTCTTACCTGTTTCTGCACAAATTTTACCAACGATGTCGCCGTTGTGGTGACCGATGAATGGGTTTAGATAAGTTACGATACCGATTGAGCTAAATACGAAGTGTTCACAGATTTCTTTATTAGCAGTGATACCATCAACACATTTTTCAACTAAGTTACGGCAAGCGTTGCTTAATAGAGAAATTGATTCAAACATTGCTTGACCAATAGCCGGTTCCATTACGTTTAATTGTAATTGACCTGCTTCAGCTGCCATGGTGACACAAGTATCATTACCGATAACTTTAAAGCAAGCTTGGTTCACAACTTCTGGGATAACTGGGTTTACTTTAGCTGGCATGATTGAAGAGCCTGCTTGTAATTCTGGCAGGTTAATTTCTTTCAGGCCGGCACGAGGACCAGAAGAAAGTAAACGTAAGTCATTACAGATTTTAGACATTTTCACTGCTAGACGTTTTAATGCAGCGTGAACCATTACGTAAGCACCACAGTCAGAGGTTGCTTCGATTAAGTCTTCAGCTGGAACGCAAGGTAAACCAGTTACTTCTGCTAATTTTTCAACAGCTAATTTTTGGTAGCCAGGTGCAGTATTTAAACCAGTACCGATAGCAGTTGCACCTAAGTTCATTTCTAACAGTAATTCAGCAGTACGTTTTAGGTTTTTGATTTCTTCTTTCATTAATACTGAGAAAGCGTGGAATTCTTGGCCTAAAGTCATTGGTACAGCATCTTGTAATTGAGTACGACCCATTTTCAGGATGTCTTCAAATTCAGTTGCTTTTCTATCAAAACCTGCTTTCAGTAACTCAATAGACTCAGTTAATTTAATAACAGAGTTATAAACTGCGATACGGAAACCACAAGGATAAGCGTCGTTTGTTGATTGGCTCTTATTCACGTGATCGTTAGGGTTCAGATATTGATATTCACCTTTTTGATGACCCATTAATTCCAAACCGATGTTTGCGATAACTTCGTTAGTATTCATGTTTAATGAAGTACCAGCACCACCTTGGAATACATCAACTGGGAATTGATCCATGTGTTTGCCTGTTTCTAAAACAACATCACAGGCTTTGATAATCGTATCAGCGATTTCGCGAGGAATAGTGTGAAGCTCTTTGTTTGCTAATGCAGCGGCTTTTTTCACCATGACCATACCGCGGATGAATTCTGGAACATCATTGATTGTACGATCACTGATGTAGAAGTTTTCAATTGCACGTAAAGTGTGGACGCCGTAGTAAGCATCAGCAGGAACTTCTCTTTTACCTAACAGGTCTTCTTCGATACGAGTTTTATTTGACATGAGAACCTTCTTATTAAAATTTTAACTGTCTAGTTATGCGCTTGTTAATAAAATATATCGTTAACGGTTAATAATGTAATATAACTTACCGTTTTGCTTGGTACTGACACGATCATATTCGGGTTGTAAGCAAATACCTTTAAGCTGGATCACTTTATAAGTAAATAACGCTGAATTATTTTCTTTTTGTGATCTATCTCATGGATTTTACAGTTCTACTTCTCTTTTTATGCTCCCTTGAAAAGGAGGATTAGGCTCCCCATTATTATGTAGATAAACTAAGAAAAAGCGAGTGTATAAGCTGTTAGCTTAGAGGTGGTTCACACTCCTTTCTATTAATAATATGAATCTTTTTTATAAAAGGAGAACCAAGTGCGTTGGCTCCCATTAATTGTTATCTGCCTTCTTATTTATATAGAAGCTGTGATTTTTGTGCATGTTGCCTCTTCAATTGGCGTTCTTACAACCCTATTCCTAGTGGTACTGACTTCTTGTGTCGGGATCTCTTTGGTCAAAAATCAAGGTGTGAAAAATATTGCTTCAATGCAACAAAAATTAGCCATGGGAGAAGTGCCTGCGGCTGAAATGGTGAAAAGCGTTTCGTTGGTGTTGGCAGGGATTTTGTTATTGATCCCTGGCTTCTTTACTGATTTCCTCGGCTTACTTTTATTGTTACCCCCATTACAAGTGCTATTGGTAACAAAACTGATTACGCGTATCAAAATTTATACCCCCGGACAGGGTGGAAATGGCTTTTCTTCCCATCAAGGTGGGAGTACTTTTGAAGGTGAATATCAACGTAAAGAAGATTCACCTAGTAAGCAACTGAATAATAAGGATGAACATCAGGATAATGACCATTTTTCTGATAAAAAATAATTAACTATAAGCATAATCATCTAAAAAGGGGATTTTTTGAAAAAAAACACTTTTCTCCCCCTTGAAGTTTTATTGGATGCCCCCACTTGTATCGTCATGGTACTGGTTCATCTTAGGCACTGGTATCAACCTTAATCCTGATATGGACTTTTTTATAGGAGATCTATTAATGAAGATTCGTCCATTACATGACCGTGTTATTGTTAAACGTAAAGAAGTCGAAGCTAAATCAGCAGGTGGTATCGTACTGACTGGCTCTGCAGCGGGTAAATCAACTCGTGGCGAAATCTTAGCAGTTGGTAACGGCCGTATTATGGAAAACGGTGAAGTCAAACCACTCGATGTTAAAGTTGGCGATATCGTAATTTTTAACGATGGTTATGGTGTTAAATCAGAAAAAATTGATAACGAAGACGTGCTTATCATGTCTGAAAGCGACATTTTAGCAATTGTAGAAGCATAATTTTTCTCTTTTAAGATCTTCTTAAACTGAACGAATTCAAAGGAAATATACGATGGCAGCTAAAGACGTCAAATTCGGTATAGACGCTCGTAATAAAATGTTACGTGGTGTTAATGTTCTTGCAGATGCAGTTAAAGTAACTTTAGGCCCTAAAGGTCGTAACGTTGTTTTAGATAAATCTTTCGGTGCACCTGTTATCACTAAAGACGGTGTTTCTGTTGCCCGTGAAATCGAATTAGAAGATAAATTCGAGAATATGGGGGCTCAGATGGTGAAAGAAGTTGCTTCTAAAGCTAATGATGCGGCAGGTGACGGTACTACAACTGCAACAGTGTTAGCACAAGCAATTATCGCCGAAGGCTTAAAAGCAGTTGCCGCTGGCATGAACCCTATGGATCTGAAACGCGGTATCGATAAAGCCGTTGTGGGCGCAGTAGAAGAACTGAAAAAACTGTCTGTTCCATGTTCAGATACTAAAGCTATTGCTCAAGTAGGTACTATTTCTGCTAACTCTGATGAAACCGTTGGTACTCTGATTGCTCAAGCAATGGAAAAAGTGGGTAAAGAAGGTGTCATCACTGTAGAAGAAGGTACTGGCTTAGAAGATGAGCTGGATGTTGTTGAAGGTATGCAGTTTGACCGCGGTTACCTGTCTCCTTACTTCATCAACAAACCAGAAACAGGTACAGCTGAGTTAGAAAATCCATTCATCCTATTAGTTGATAAAAAAGTCTCTAATATCCGTGAATTACTTCCTGTTTTAGAAGGTGTTGCTAAAGCAAACAAACCTCTGCTGATCATTGCAGAAGATGTTGAAGGTGAAGCACTGGCAACATTAGTCGTCAACAACATGCGTGGTATCGTGAAAGTTGCTGCGGTTAAAGCACCAGGTTTTGGTGATCGCCGTAAAGCAATGTTACAAGATATCGCTATTCTAACTAATGGTACTGTGATTTCTGAAGAAATCGGTATGGAGTTAGAAAAAGCAACGCTGGAAGATTTAGGCCAAGCGAAACGTGTTGTTATCAACAAAGATACGACAACCATCATCGATGGTCTGGGTGAACAAGAGGCTATCAGTGGCCGTGTTGCTCAAATCCGTCAACAAATCGAAGATGCAACTTCAGATTACGATCGTGAAAAACTGCAAGAGCGTGTGGCTAAATTAGCTGGCGGTGTTGCGGTAATTAAAGTCGGTGCGGCAACTGAAGTTGAAATGAAAGAAAAACGTGCTCGTGTTGATGATGCTCTGCATGCAACTCGCGCAGCAGTTGAAGAAGGCGTTGTTGCTGGTGGTGGTACTGCACTTGTTCGCGTTGCTAATGCGCTGCGTGAAATGACAGGTGATAACGAAGAACAAACAGTTGGTATCCGTGTTGCACTACGTGCAATGGAAGCGCCAATGCGTCAAATCGTTGCTAACGCAGGTGAAGAGCCTTCTGTGGTAGTTAACGATGTGAAAGCTGGCCAAGGTAACTACGGTTATAACGCTGCAACAGAAGCTTATGGCGATATGATTGAAATGGGTATCTTAGATCCAACTAAAGTAACTCGTTCTGCTCTGCAATTTGCAGCTTCTATCGCAGGTCTGATGATCACCACTGAAGCTATGGTGACAGATTTACCTAAAGACGAAAAAATGGATTTAGGTGCTGCTGGTGGAATGGGCGGCATGGGTGGAATGGGCGGCATGATGTAATTCATCTGCTAGCTGTTTTACACCAAAAACCCGAGCTTAGGCTCGGGTTTTTTTACATAATAAGTCGTTCTGGCTGTTTATATCATTTTTATCCAAAGCACCGTAAAACCCCGTCCTTCAGGTCGGGGATATAAGGCGCGGTTTTTTAACTAACTCGGTGTTTCCTGTTGCTCAATGTACTGGCGGATAATGGATATTGGTGCGCCACCACAACTCCCCGCGAAATAACTCGGCGACCAAAGAACCCCCTTGTAGTAATCACGTTGGGCAATATCAGGACGATCACGTCGAAGTAATCGACTCAATACCCCTTTAAGGCTGTTAACCAGATTAGATATCGCCAGTTTTGGCGGGTAATTAATCAGTCAATGAACGTGATCCCGTTCCCCATCCATTTCAACCAGTTCAACATCAAAATCAGCACAAACAC
>NZ_CAWPAV010000083.1:0-14044 GCF_963885725.1 Proteus sp. G4380 | reverse complement strand
GTGTTTGTGCTGATTTTGATGTTGAACTGGTTGAAATGGATGGGGAACGGGATCACGTTCATTTACTGATTAATTACCCGCCAAAACTGGCGATATCTAATCTGGTTAACAGCCTTAAAGGGGTATCGAGTCGATTACTTCGACGTGATCGTCCTGATATTGCCCAACGTGATTACTACAAGGGGGTTCTTTGGTCGCCGAGTTATTTCGCGGGGAGTTGTGGTGGCGCAGCAATATCCATTATCCGCCAGTACATTGAGCAACAGGAAACACCGAGTTAGTTAAAAAACCGCGCCTTATATCCCCGACCTGAAGGACGGGGTTTTACGGTGCTTTGGATAAAACGTAAAGAGAGATAATAAAAAAGCAGAGGGTGAGCTCTGCTTTTTTGCGTTCAGCTAAATAATGATTACTTAGTGATGCGTTTATATTTCATGCGACGAGGTTGGATAGCTTCGTTACCTAATGTCCGTTTTTTATACTCTTCATATTCAGTAAAGTTACCTTCAAAGAATTCGACTTTACCTTCATCTTGATAATCGATGATATGAGTGGCGATACGGTCTAGGAACCAACGGTCATGGGAAATGACCATAGCACAACCTGGGAATTCTAATAGCGCATTTTCTAAGGCGCGTAGCGTTTCAACATCCAGATCATTGGTCGGTTCATCGAGCAGCAACATATTACCGCCGACTTGGAGAAGTTTCGCAAGGTGTAAACGTCCACGCTCACCTCCGGACAGTTCGCCAACGCGTTTACCTTGGTCAACGCCTTTAAAGTTAAAGCGGCCCACATAAGCGCGACTTGGGATTTCAAAGTTACCAATGCGCATAATATCTTGACCACCAGAAACTTCTTCCCAAACCGTTTTGCTGTCATCCATACTATCGCGGAACTGATCAACAGAGGCCAGTTTCACGGTCTCCCCTAAAGTCACGGTTCCTGAATCGGGTTGTTCTTGACCTGAGATCATACGGAACAGCGTTGATTTACCGGCACCATTTGGACCGATAATACCGACGATAGCGCCTTTAGGAATGGAGAAACTTAAATCATCAATCAGAACGCGATCACCATAAGATTTAGTGAGGTGACTCACTTCTAGCACTTTATCCCCTAAACGAGGTCCAGGTGGAATAAATAGCTCACTGGTTTCATTACGTTTTTGGTAATCAACGCTATTGAGTTCTTCAAAGCGAGCAAGACGAGCTTTACCTTTAGCCTGACGACCTTTAGGATTTTGGCGGATCCACTCAAGTTCTTTTTGAATTGATTTATGGCGAGCGGCTTCAGTGGCTGCTTCTTGTTCAAGACGCGCATCTTTTTGCTCTAACCAAGAGGAGTAGTTACCTTCCCACGGAATACCTTCTCCACGGTCAAGTTCTAAGATCCATCCTGCGACATTATCAAGGAAGTAACGGTCGTGGGTAATCGCCACAACAGTGCCTTCATAATCATGTAAGAAGCGTTCTAACCAAGCAACAGACTCAGCATCCAAGTGGTTAGTCGGTTCATCTAACAACAGCATATCTGGCTTTTCTAACAGTAAACGACAGATAGCCACACGGCGACGTTCACCACCAGAAAGATGTTCAATTTTGGCATCCCAATCTGGTAAACGTAGTGCTTCTGCTGCACGCTCTAATTGGTTATCAAGATTATGACCATCGTGAGATTGAATAATCGCTTCTAGCTGACCTTGCTCTTTTGCCAGTTGGTCAAAATCAGCATCAGGATCAGCATAAGCTGCATACACTTCATCAAGACGATTGAGTGCATTTTTGACTTCGCTTACCGCTTCTTCAACGGCTTCACGAACCGTTTGTTGTGGGTTTAATTTTGGCTCTTGTGGCAAGTAGCCAATTTTTAGACCCGGTTGTGGACGTGCTTCACCTTCGATATCGGTATCGATACCGGCCATGATACGCAGTAAGGTTGATTTACCGGCACCATTTAGACCAAGCACACCAATTTTCGCGCCCGGAAAGAAGCTGAGTGAGATGTTTTTAAGGATATGTCGCTTAGGGGGAACAACTTTCCCGACACGCAACATACTATAAACGTATTGAGCCACTATAATTACCCTTTGATTATAAAAGAGATTTTATCTGAAGTGTCAGTTTTTGCGTTAAACACAAAAGAATGTAAATAAGCAATGAATATATGACACCTAAATGAACAATAGTAAAGTCAATGTCAGTATTTTGCCAAAGACCCGAAAACGATGAAAGTCGCCAGTATACCCGATTTATAAAAGAAAACCTTAGGTAAAAGAGAGGTTTTTATCATCCTTGAGTGCTTGTTCGAAAAGTGAGGAAAATTTCATTTAAAGAGGGAACTAACATTGTTAATGATTATCATATTAGCTAATGTATTTATTCTTTGGATGTTTAAATTTGAGGTGGGAGAGGTAACGTGGTTAAGCAAAAGTGGTCCTTCGTCTTGGCAATTAGTACATTGTGTTTCTCTGCGTGGGCACAAGCAGATTCATTAAGTGAACAACGAACACGTTACCAAGAAATTAAAGCAGCTTGGGATGCTAAAGATACAGCACAAGTTGAAAAATTATTACCGACATTACAAGATTATCCTCTTTACCCCTATCTTGAATATCGCCAAATTACCGACAATCTTGATGTGGTCGCTCCGGCTGTGGTGACTGAATTTGTCGAAAAATATCCAACTTTGCCACCCGCGAAAGCACTACCTTCTTTGTTTGTTAATGAGTTAGCAAAACGTCAAGAGTGGCAAAACTTACTGACTTTTAGTCCTAATCCTCCTAAGCCTAAAGCAGCAAGGTGTAACTACTATTATGCTAAATGGGCGACAGGGGATAAACAAACGGCGTGGGTTGGTGCAAAAGAAGCGTGGTTAAACGGTACTTCTATGCCTTCAAGCTGTGATCCGCTATTTGATGAGTGGCAAAAAGCAGGAAATTTAAGCATTGAATTAGTGTTAGAGCGGATTAATTTAGCAATAAAAAGTGGTAATACTGGGTTAGCAACTTATTTAGCTAAGCGATTGCCGATGGATTATCAAACGATTAACGATGCCATTGTTGAACTACAAGATCACCCTAATCTGGTTGCTCGTTATGCCACACAACTTTCACCAACAGATTTTACGCGTAATATTGTACAAGCCGCATTTTCACGTTGGGCGCGAAAAGATGCCGATAGTGCAAGAGCACAGCTTGATAGTATTGCCAGAGCTCAAAAAATGACGACAGCTGAACGCCAATTAATGCGTGATACGGTCGCTTGGCAATATATGCCATATGCCACACCAGAGCAGGCTAAATGGCGTGATAGTGTGATACAAGATACCGCTTCAGATACCCTGCGTGAGCGTCGTGTGCGTTTAGCGTTAAGCCAAAATCAGCCCGCAGAATTAGCTTTATGGTTAGAAAGATTATCACCTGAAAGTAAAAATAAAGAGGAGTGGCGTTATTGGCGAGCGATGGTGTTGCAATCGCAAGGTAAAAACAGTGAAGCACAAGCGCTTTTACAAGAACTAACACAACATCGCGGTTTTTATCCTATGGTGGCGGCTGAAAAGCTAGGTAAACCTTATGTTATGGTAATAGACAAAGCGCCAAGTGTTTCACCCACAATTCCACAGCAACCTGAAGTGCAACGAGTACGCGAATTAATGTATTGGCAAATGGATAATTTAGCGCGTACTGAGTGGGCAAATTATGTTGCCACCCAGCCTGCTACCACACAATCTCAACTAGCGCGTTATGCTTTTGAGCAACAATGGGCTGACTTAGCAGTACAAGCAACGATTACTGGTAAAATGTGGAACCATTTAGAAGAGCGTTTCCCACTTGCATGGCAAAATGAATTTGAACGATATACGAAAGATAAAGCGATAGATCGCAATTATGCGATGGCGATCGCTCGCCAAGAAAGTGCATGGAACCCACAAGCTCGCTCTTCAGCTGGGGCAACGGGTCTTATGCAAGTGATGCCGAAAACCGCAGAGTTCACGGTAAAACAAGCAGGTATTACCGGGTATGCAAGTAGTGCGCAACTGACAGATCCGGTTAAAAATATTGAAATTGGTACCGCTTATCTTGATTCTGTTTATCAGCGTTTTAATCAAAACCGTATTTTATCTAGTGCAGCCTATAATGCAGGTCCTGCACGGGTTGACCGTTGGTTATCTGATGCTAATAGCCAACTAGATGCTATTGCTTTTATTGAGAGTATTCCTTTCGCAGAAACGCGTGGTTATGTCAAAAATGTACTCTCATTTGCGGTGTTTTATAGCTATTTTGCCGGAGAGCAACAACCGATATTAACTCAAACTGAGTGGAATAGTCGTTATTAATGAGATAATTAAGCGATTTATTAATGGAACCTCTTTGTCACAGGATAAAATATGCTATAGTTTGTACTAGTTTATGAGTGTGGCTAGAAGAGGTTCCCACTATGCTAGATCCTGCATTATCACCAGAAGAGAATGAACACTGGGTACGTTTTGTTGAGTTATTACGCCAAGCGTTTGAACAGGGAGTTGAATTTCCTGTTTTACAACTTTTAATGACGCCAGATGAGCGCAGTGCATTAGCAACAAGAGTGCGTATTGTTCAAGAATTAATGCGTGGGGAATTAAGTCAACGAGAGCTAAAAGAGCTATTAGGGGTTGGCATCGCCACTATTACCAGAGGTTCTAATAGCTTAAAAACAGCACCCCATGATGTGAAATTATGGCTTGAAAAAGAGCTTATGATAAAAAAATAATTGCCTATTCGTTAGAAATAAAAATGCCATTTAATCAGTTGGTTAAATGGCATTTTTCTAAAATAGCGACAAGAGGACTATTTAATCACTCATTCATCATCTTTTTTGTTAAGTTGTTTATAAATATCATGAGTGACGGGCACTAAAGCTAATACAATCGCTTGTTGGTAAACAGAAGTGCGGCTTAATAAACCATCAGTAAAATAACCAATAGCGCCACCTTTTTGCTTAATATTATCAATCTTGGTTAAAAATGCCATTTCATCGCCAAGTTCACGACCTTCACGAACACCTTTTAAGATCTGTTCCGGTAGCATTAAACTGGCTGAGCGAGATTCACCGCGAATTTGCTCGTGTTCGATAACAATCCAAGCAAAAGTCATATCGTCTTCAATACCCGCTTCAACACCTACCCAAAAGTCAGCTTCTGGACGTACTTGTCTTGCGGCCATCACACGTTGGCGTGCGCCAGTTCTCGTTTCTGTATTTCCAATAGGTTGCTGTGGAACGCGGCTATCGACATTAATATCTTCAATATCAAAGGTATCTTTACCGAACACTTGCTCAAAGGCGAGTTTGATCGCGTTGATTTTTGCTGGATTCGTAGTGGCTGCAATGACATGATACATAATGAGTTAATCATCCTTTGAAAAATTAGAGCAGTATAACGGAAAAAATGTATGTTACAGGTCTATCTTGTTCGCCACGGTGAAACTGAGTGGAACGTGGCGAGACGTATACAAGGGCAATCTGATAGCCCACTAACAGCAATGGGTGTGCGACAGGCACAACAAGTTGCTGAAAGAGTAAAATCAGCAGGTATTACCCACATAATTTCTAGTGATCTTGGCCGGACTTGTCAGACGGCAGAGATTATTGCACAAGCTTGTCGCTGTGACGTAATCACGGATCCCCGTTTGCGTGAACTTGATATGGGCGTTCTTGAACAGCGAGAGATCGCCACATTAAATACACAAGAAGAAGCTTGGCGCAAGAGTTTAATTGATGGTACACCTGATGGACGAATTCCCCAAGGAGAATCCATGGTGGAATTAGCTAATCGTATGCAGGCTGCTTTAAACAGTTGCTTGGCGTTACCAGAGCATAGCCGTCCTTTACTGGTGAGTCACGGTATTGCATTAGGTTGCCTGCTAAGTAC
The DNA here is from genome assembly GCF_963885725.1 of Proteus sp. G4380. Classification (NCBI taxonomy): domain Bacteria; kingdom Pseudomonadati; phylum Pseudomonadota; class Gammaproteobacteria; order Enterobacterales; family Morganellaceae; genus Proteus; species Proteus sp. G4380. Next base: position 8,134 of record NZ_CAWPAV010000083.1, on the reverse strand, counting down.
TGTGTTAGGCCTACCTGCTTACGCTGAACGACGTTTAAGACTACGTAACTGTTCAATTTCACGAGTGGACTATCAAAACAGTCCTTGGCTCGCTAATGGATGGGTAATCGAAACAGCAGGGGATGTGAGTCATCTTACTGATATCGCTCTTGATGAAGTACAGCGTTAATGACAATAACAGACTCTCTTTGCTGTAAAAGAGAGTCTTATTGTTAGGCCAATTCGCGTTTAATGGGAATATAATACTCAAAACGCTTAATATGATCTTGTGGCTCGGCGGTCATCACATTGTCATAGTGCACTTCTTTAAGATAATACTTTTCAATATCATGTCCTTTACGGCGAGTAAGCCCCATGGTTGGCAAGCAAACACCATAGATTAAGAATAAAAACTCCTGCATGGCGCCTCGTTTTGCCTCTCCCTCGAAGTCAAAGCGAATATAATCGCCAGCCTCCAATATGACTTCATAAGCAGTATCATCTTCTACAAAACTCGCATAAGCAGGCTCAACGGCGGTGGTGTAGATAACGCGCTGTTCATCTTCATGCTCATCACTGTGTTGCGTATGGTGCAAACCATAAACCTCATGGGGGATAGTGTTTACCTTAGTAATATAATTTTGCCAAAATGTCTGACGCATATCGGAACAAGCATTGGCCCATTGTTCTAGTGTATGGCTACAAGTTTGTTCAATACCAATCAATTTTATCTCCGGTAATTGCACATATGCCCATTTAGGCAAAGGCTGAGGATCTAATTTTATTGGAGGACAAATACCTACAGCACACCACTCATCAGAACGGCGATATAGGGCTGGAGTTCTATCAAACTGCTTTTTAAAGGCGCGAGTAAATGTTTGTTGAGAATCAAAACGATATTGTAAAGCGATATCTAAGATAGGACGACTTGTTAAACGCAATGCCACAGCCGCGCGAGATAGACGCCTCGAACGAATATAAGAACCAATCGCTTGCCCCGTTACTTCTTTAAACATGCGTTGTAGGTGCCACTTAGAGTAACCCGCTTTAGTTGCGACATTATCGAGGGATAGTGGCTGATCCAGATTATTGTCAAGCCAAGCGAGTAAATCACGTATGATGTTGGTTTGATCCATACATCTCCCTTAGTCATATTCGTTTATTTATGCTGTAGATGGTAAATAGCCTGAACGTCTATAACAAGTTATATTGTTAGATAAAGATGAAATATAGTCTTTTTCAATGAGTCATGTATACAAATTATTCTACCAGTTAACAAAAGTTTGCTTTATCCTAGACAAAATCATTCTTTCTTCTTTTTATGGAATAAATTTAATATGTTTAATTTCAAAAAGATACTCGCACTTTCTATCTTGCTTCCGATGTCAATAATGGTGAAAGCTGAAGAAATTGGTTATGTCGATACGGTTTTTAAGTTTTTTGGTGCCAATCATAAAATTGTCATTGAAGCTTTTGATGATCCTGAAGTCAAAAATGTCACTTGCTATTTAAGCCGTGCTAAAACAGGGGGCATTTCCGGTAGTTTAGGGCTTGCTGAAGATACCGCCGATGCGGCTATTTCTTGCCAACAAGTAGGGCCAATCGAATTAAGCGAAAAAGTCTTAAAAGGTAAAAATCGTGGTGATGTTGTTTTTCAAAAAAGAACGTCACTGGTCTTTAAAAAGCTACAAGTGGTGCGTTTTTACGATAAAAACCGCCATGCACTGATATATCTTACTTACTCTGATAAGGTTATCGATGGCTCACCGAAAAATGCCATTAGTGCAGTACCCATCATGCCATGGAAAGAGTAATTTTTTTAATTAATTAACAAAATTAATAAGATTAAGTGTAAGAAATTTTTTTAGTTGATAAATTAGTTTCTATTTAAAATAGTCGCTAAGATCAATTTTTATCTTTTATGCTTTAATAAAGAAAAACCCCGAAACTGAAATCCGGGGTTTTTAGCATTATTTTTTACTAGGGTAACACTGATATCACTCGTCTAAATCACCACAGAAACGATAACCTTCACCATGGATAGTAGCGATAATCTCAGGTGTATCAGGGGTTGATTCAAAGTGTTTACGAATACGACGAATGGTAACGTCTACAGTACGATCATGAGGTTTTAATTCACGACCCGTCATTTTTTTCAGTAATTCTGCACGAGTTTGGATTTTTCCTGGGTTTTCGCAGAAATGTAACATCGCACGAAACTCACTACGAGGTAATTTATACTGTTCACCTGTAGGGCTAATAAGAGAGCGACTATTAATATCTAGCTCCCAACCATTAAATTTATAGCTTTCAACTAAACGACGCTCTTCTGTGCCATTCGCTAAATTCATAGTGCGTGACAATAAGTTACGAGCACGGATAGTTAATTCACGAGGATTAAATGGTTTAGTGATGTAATCATCGGCACCAATTTCAAGGCCTAAGATTTTATCAACTTCATTATCACGACCTGTTAGGAACATTAATGCAACACTTACCTGTTCACGTAATTCACGGGCTAATAGAAGACCGTTTTTACCAGGAAGATTAATATCCATAATAACCAGATTGATATCATGGTCGGACAGAATATTATGCATCTCGTTGCCATCAGTGGCTTCGTGTACGATATACCCTTCAGCTTCGAATATGCTTTTCAGGGTATTACGAGTAACTACTTCATCTTCAACAATCAGAATGTGCGGGGTTTGCATATTTGCTACCTAAAATTACCAAAAATAGAAAAAGGATATCTGTGTGTAACTTCTGTGTGTGCAAGGTGTGTGGTTATTCATTTTTGTTATTAGCACGCCAAAATTAGACCCAGATGAAAATTCGATAAATAACCATCACGTTATTAATTACAAACATGACCTATTTTACTGACAATGGACGTTAAAATCAGAATGTAAAATGCCCATAGTCTATTAACAGCAATATAACACCTGTTGTATTAAATACCATCTAAAAAGCTAACTTTTGTTGACACATATCAAAATCAAGATAACAGCTTAACCTTGATTTCAATAGTTAACTATATAATTTGATTTATGTAATGCAAAAGAAAAATATATGTTAAATATAGTGAGATTTTATCTTTTTACCAGTTTTGTTACAAAAAAAGAAGTGAAATAAAATACCTTATTATTTGTAAAAGTACAAATGTCTAAGTAACTCTTAAATGGTAGCGTTATTTTCTGTAACTCCCCCTTATTAGTAGTAATATGTATACTACAATATAAGTAATGCTCGAATAAATTTTATTTAAACTGTAGGTAAATTGAGGCAATAAAAAAGAAAAAATTTGACATCTCTCTCGCTTTGCTTTAACCAGTATAGGGTCAAACTAATTTTGAGACAGACAGGATTGTTATGCGTACTTACAGCCCAGTGACTATGAATATAATTATTACCACCACCACCACCGGAATTTTATATTGCGGGGCGGGCTGTCGCATATAAAAAACAAAAAACGAAAAAGCCCGCATTGAGAAATGCGGGCTTTTTTTTGGCGAAAAATCAGGAGAGCTGTATGCGAGTGTTAAAATTTGGGGGAACTTCAGTTGCCAATGCAGAAAGGGTACTGAATGTTGCTGATATCGCTGAGAAAAAACGAGAGCAGGGACAAGTCGCTCTGGTATTATCAGCACCTGCCAAGATAACGAATTACTTGGTGGCAATGATTGAAAAAACGGCAGAAGGAGAAGAACCTCTCACTCAAGTACGAGAAGCAGAGCAAATCTTCGCTAATCTATTGCAAGGTTTACGAGAAAATCAACCTGGTTTTGATTACCAAGGCTTAAAAGACAAAGTTGAGCGAGAGTTTGCTGAGATTAAACATATCCTGCATGGTATCTCCCTATTAGGGCAATGTCCTGATAGCATCAATGCTGCGATGATTTGTCGTGGTGAAAAGCTTTCGATTGCCATTATGGAGTCGGTGTTACAAGCTAGAGGATATAACGTTACCGTCATTGATCCGGTTAAAAATCTCCTTGCTCAAGGTCATTATCTCGAATCGACAGTGGATATTCCTGAATCAACTCGCCGTATTTCCGCCCTTAATATTCCGAAAGATCATATGATCTTGATGGCAGGTTTCACTGCCGGTAATGAAAAAAATGAGCTTGTGGTTCTCGGTCGTAATGGCTCAGATTATTCAGCCGCCGTATTAGCCGCGTGTTTACGTGCACAATGTTGTGAAATTTGGACGGATGTTGATGGTGTTTACACCTGTGATCCACGCCTCGTCCCAGATGCACACCTACTAAAAGGCATGTCCTATCAAGAGGCGATGGAGCTTTCTTACTTTGGTGCTAAAGTCCTTCATCCACGCACTATTGCACCTATTGCTCAATTTCAAATCCCTTGTTTAATTAAAAATACGGGTAATCCAGAAGCACCGGGTACGTTAATTGGTGATGGTCAAAAAGATGACAGCACGCCGGTAAAAGGGATCACTAACCTGAATAATATGGCAATGATCAATGTATCAGGGCCGGGTATGAAGGGAATGGTGGGTATGGCGGCTCGTGTCTTTTCCGTGATGTCGCGAGCAGGAATATCGGTAGTATTAATTACTCAATCTTCATCTGAATACAGTATTAGTTTTTGTGTACCGCAAAAAGAGCTAATTAGAGCGCAAAAAGCACTGTCAGAAGAATTCTATCTAGAGTTAAAAGATGGCGTACTTGATCCGTTAGATATTATGAACAATGTTGCTATCATCTCGGTTGTCGGTGATGGTATGCGCACCCTTAAAGGGATCTCAGCCCGTTTCTTCTCTGCTTTAACTCGAGGCAATATTAATATTGTTGCTATTGCTCAAGGCTCTTCTGAACGCTCTATCTCTGCAGTTATTGCTAATGATGCAGCGACGAATGCGGTGCGTTTATGTCACCAAATGCTCTTTAACACTAACCAAATCGTAGAAGTCTTTATTGTCGGTGTCGGTGGTGTTGGCAGCGCGCTAATCGAGCAGATCCATCGTCAACAAGCATGGCTAAAAAACAAACATATCGACCTACGTGTTTGTGGGATTGCCAATTCACGTGCAATGCTAACCAATATGCAAGGTATCGATTTAGATAATTGGCAACAAGCGCTACAAGCAGCTAAAGAGCCTTTTAGCTTTAGTCAGCTTATTCGCTTAGAAAAAGAGTACCACTTCCTCAATCCTGTGATTGTTGATTGCACTTCAAACGAAATGATTTCACAGCAATATGCCAATTTCTTACAAAATGGCTTTAATGTTGTTACGCCTAATAAGAAAGCCAATACGATGTCGATGGATTACTATCATCAAATTCGCCAATCAGCGGAAGCATCACGTCGTAAATTCTTATATGACACTAATGTTGGTGCGGGTTTACCTGTTATTGAAAACTTACAGAACTTGCTTAATGCTGGCGATGAGTTGGTGCAATTTAATGGCATTCTTTCTGGCTCACTCTCTTATATTTTTGGTCAGCTAGATGAAGGAAAAAGCTTGTCTGAAGCGACACTTTCTGCGAAAGAAAAAGGGTTTACAGAGCCAGATCCAAGAGATGATCTCTCGGGAATGGATGTTGCACGTAAACTGCTTATTCTCGCTCGTGAAGCGGGCTATCAATTAGAGTTGAGTGATATTGATGTAGAGCCTGTTTTACCTAGCTCATTTGATAGTACAGGTGATGTCGAGAGTTTCTTAAACCGCTTACCTCAAGTAGATGTTGAGTTTGATGCTAAAGTCGAAGAAGCCCAAAAGTCAGCGAAGGTATTACGTTATGTGGGGATCATCAATGAAGGGAAATGCCAAGTCAAAATAATGGCCGTTGATGCTAACGATCCTCTCTTTAAAGTAAAAAATGGTGAAAATGCGCTAGCCTTCTACACTCGCTACTATCAACCAATTCCTTTAGTTTTACGTGGATATGGTGCAGGAAATGATGTCACTGCTGCTGGGGTATTTGCAGATGTATTACGTACACTATCATGGAAATTAGGAGTTTAAAGGTGGTTAAAGTTTATGCACCGGCGTCAATTGGCAATGTGAGTGTCGGTTTTGATGTGTTAGGAGCCGCAGTTTCGCCTATTGATGGTCAATTATTAGGAGATTGCGTAACCGTTGAAGCGGCGCAAGAATTTCAACTTCACAGCAAAGGACGATTTGTTAGCAAATTACCTTCTGATACTAAGCAAAATATTGTTTATCAATGTTGGGAGCTATTTTGTGAAAAATTAGGTAAACAATTACCTGTCTCGATGACACTTGAAAAAAACATGCCGATAGGCTCAGGATTAGGATCAAGTGCTTGTTCTGTTGTGGCTGCACTTGTTGCATTAAACGAATTTGCTCACAAACCATTTAGTGAAAGCCACTTATTATTAATGATGGGAGAGCTGGAAGGCCGTATTTCCGGTAGTGTGCATTACGATAATGTCGCGCCATGTTATTTAGGTGGTTTACAACTTATTTTGGAACAAAACGACATTATTTGTCAGCCTGTGCCAGCTTTTGACGATTGGTATTGGGTGATGGCTTATCCGGGGATCAAAGTCTCAACGGCACAAGCAAGGGCTATCCTCCCTAAACAATACGATAAAGCTGATATTATTAATCATGGTCGTTATTTATCTGGATTTATTCATGCTTGTCATACACAACAACCAAAACTTGCCGCAAGCTTAATGAAAGATGTGATTGCAGAGCCCTATCGAACACAGTTGCTCCCTGGTTTTGATAAAGCGAGAGAGGCTGCATTACAAAAAGGCGCGCTTGCATGCGGTATTTCAGGCTCAGGGCCAACGCTGTTTTCTATTACTGATTCATTGGCTATTGCCCAAGATGTGGCGCAATGGTTACAACAACATTATGTACAAAACGATGAAGGCTTTGTACACATCTGCCGTTTAGATACTCGTGGCGCAAGAGAGATAGGGTAAGTAATGAAATTATATAATTTAAAAGATAACCAAGAACAAGTCAGCTTTGCTCAAGCGGTTAAACAAGGTTTAGGAAAACAGCAAGGACTCTTCTTTCCCAAAGACTTGCCTTCATTTTCTCAAGCAGAAATTGATGCGCTATTAAAATTAGACTTTGCAACACGCAGTAGCCGTATTTTAAGTGCTTTTATCGGTGATGAAATTCCTGCTGATGTGTTAGCAAAACGTGTGAATACGGCATTTGCTTTTCCTGCGCCAGTGACACAAGTAGAAGAGGATATTAGTTGCCTTGAACTCTTCCACGGACCGACGCTGGCTTTTAAAGACTTTGGTGGCCGTTTTATGGCTCAAATGTTATCAGAAGTCGCGGGTGACCAGCCTGTTACAATTTTAACGGCGACATCCGGTGATACAGGAGCAGCGGTCGCTCATGCTTTCTACAAGTTAGATAATGTTCAAGTCGTGATCCTCTATCCACAAGGAAAAATCAGCCCATTACAAGAAAAGCTATTTTGCACATTAGGGGAGAATATTCATACTGTTGCTATTCAAGATGACTTTGATGCTTGCCAAGCATTAGTCAAACAGGCATTTGATGATGAATATTTAAAGAACACCATGCATTTAAACTCGGCTAACTCGATTAATATTAGCCGCCTACTGGCACAAATCTGCTATTACTTTGAAGCGGTTGCACAAATTCCAGCTGAAAAACGTCAACAATTAGTCATTTCTGTACCAAGTGGTAATTTTGGTGATCTCACTGCAGGATTACTGGCTAAATCTATGGGATTGCCTGTTAAACGTTTTATTGCGGCGACCAATGTGAATGATACCGTTCCTCGCTATTTAGATAGTGGTAAATGGGAACCACATCGGACAATAGCAACACTTTCAAATGCGATGGATGTTAGCCAGCCTAATAATTGGCCTCGTATTGAAGAGTTATATCGTCGCAAAGGTTGGCTGTTATCGGATCTTTCGCATGGGGCTGTGAGCGATGAAACGACGGAAGAAACTGTACGTGAACTGGCACAAAAAGGCTATATTTCAGAGCCTCATGCGGCGGTTGCTTATCGTCTATTACGTGATGAGCTACAAGAAGGAGAATATGGGGTATTTTTAGGTACTGCTCATCCGGCGAAATTTAAAGAAAATGTCGAACGTATTTTAGGTGATACATTACCTTTACCAAAAGAATTAGCTGAGCGTGCTGATAAAAAATTACTAT
>NZ_CAWPAV010000082.1:0-1492 GCF_963885725.1 Proteus sp. G4380 | reverse complement strand
GACCTGTTGCTCAAAATCAGCAGGAAGTGGGTTTTTACCAAAAGATAAAAAGAGCTTACGGGCTTGGTAATCAACAGGCGAAACAGCATCTCGGCCTTGTTGCATATAGGCATTAAGGAAAGTGATAAAACGGTGGTTTTCACTGTCGGTACTGGTTAGGAAACTGGAGTAGTGGGATACATTGGGGCGATAGAGGATCGTTTTTAATTGGCCTGTTTTTTCATTAATGCCATATAGTTTAATTGCCAACATATTGCCCGCATAACCAAATTGCGCCTCTTTATAGCGGGTTAAACGTACTTTTCCCATGCCATAGCTATACAGTATTCCTCTTTGCCTATCAGCAATAAGGTATACAGGAGGCGTAAAGAAAGAGAGATAGCCAAATAGCCATAAAAAACCGGGGAAAAAAATTAGCCAGCCAATGACGAGGTATTTATCATATTGGCTATCAATAAAAAATTCACCGGAGTTATACGCTTTTATATACTCCCACCAGCTAATTTTTTCTGTTTCCCAAAAAGGTTGATATTTTAAAATAGATTTACGCTCAATCTCATTTAATGCGTTAATATCTTTATTATTTTCAAATAAATATTGAGACATGCTTTCTAGCTCAGCTTTGGCTCCAATATGCCCTTCCATAAAATTAAATAATGTATAACAAGCCATAACTAAAAGAACGATAAAAAAGGGTATTGTATTGGTGAGTTGGCTATTGCGCTGTGGTGAGTTAATCACACAACGCTGTTGATTAACTGCCTTTAAAAATACCAGTTTTTGAGGTGCTAAAGGATCATCATAGTGATGACTTTCCGCAACTAATGGTGTGGTTTCTAATTGCTCTGGGTGCTTTGATACAGTGCGTAAACGGGTCATTCCGTGCCCTCCTCATCAATACAGCCATATATTTTATCGTCGGGGTTGCCGTTTCGGTAACCTAGTGGTGCTATTTTCCTTTTAAGATGATCTGCTCAGTAGGTGATAAATCAAAGCTCCATAAAGTAAGCTAAGAAAATTTAAGTTGCCCAAATCACTTTGGTCTGAATTCGTCTTGAAAGCAGTTTAAACTATCTAAATATTGTGCGACGAGGCAGAGAAAGATAATATTTGCTTTTTTTATCCGCTCTGCATAGATATCATTTTTTGTATAACCTATTAATTCACCAATATTATGTGTTAGATTGAGCGTTTTATAATACTCGATTGTACGTGAAATTGTCCACAATAGAGTATTAAAGTTCTCTGTGTAACACATAAATATTGACTAGGTTGACCTATAGATTGAAAGTACACATAATTTTCCTTTAATACAGTGAAAAATGTTTATTGCTTAATCTTATGCCGTGCTAATATTGTTTTATTGACCATTTTAGTTCACAAGAAAAATATATGACTGTTGTTTTAACTAATGCATCAATTTTTAATTATGCCCAGGTGAATGCCAGCACAATAACTCAAAGTGATTCCTTACCGAGTGAAATAATTATAA
>NZ_CAWPAV010000081.1:0-20844 GCF_963885725.1 Proteus sp. G4380 | reverse complement strand
TTAAAAAATAATCTTGATGTCGTTAAAAGCGAGTATAAGCTGACTATGGAAATAATGTATCTAAAGATTATTGCTTTAAGCATTCAAAAAATTTGTTTAAGTTAAAAAAAACCCCCGCGGGCGGGGGTGAGATAAGCGCAATTAAAAGTCTCAAATCAACTCAGGAGAAAAATACCTTTAGTGTCGATTACGAACAATTTGGTAACGGCGCGTTAGATACTCAATTGGCACGCTCCAAATATGAACTAAACGGCAGAATGGGAACAATAAAAAAATCGTCATACCTAGGAATATGTGCAATTTAAAAATAAGTGCAACACCTTCAAGATTTGCCGAAGCACCGCCATGGAATGTCACAATAGCTTGCGCCCATGCCACCAGCTTCATCATCTCACTACCATCCATATGCTGTGCAGAGAATGGGATAGTCAATAAGCCGAGTGCAACTTGGACAACCAGCAAGGTTAAGATCATGATGTCACCAAATGACGATGTTGCTCTTACCCGTGCATTCGTCAAACGACGTTTTAACAGCATAATGCCGCCAATCAGCATTAACACACCACAAGTACCACCACCAACCATCGCCATAATTTGTTTATATTCAATTGGTAGAAAAGATTGATACATCCAGTGTGGCGTTAACATCCCCAGAAAATGACCTGCAAAAATGCCGATAATACCAATATGGAATAAGTTCGAAGCAAGTCGCATGTTTTTCTTGTCTAACATCTGACTGGAGCCTGCACGCCATGTATATTGACCATAATCATAACGTAACCAACTACCGATAAGAAAAACAGCACCAGCAATATAGGGGTAGATATCAAAAAACAACATATTAACGTAATTCATTTTTGTGCTCCCATATCTAGCGAATTACCGACATTGAGATATTGAACAGGCGTTTCTTGCGCAAAACGTCGCTGATGCTGGCTAATATTGTTACTACCACATTGCGCACTTTCACCTAGAAACGTCACTTGCTCTTCTTCCCATACGGCATCTAATGCAGCCGGCGTATCATCTACAGGCTCTTTTTCTACTTGAGCCGCCAGTTGTGAAGCGTCTAACTCACTTTGTGAGAGACAAAGCAATACATCAAAAAGAGCGTGATAATCACTGCCTCGCTGTTTTAAACGCTCACTCAGCAATGCCAAAATAGGGGCAATATTATTAAGCCCTTCAATACTTTCATCGGTAGGCAATAGCGTTAAATACTCAAGGTAAGTAGGTAAGTAATCAGGCAATTCACGACTACTTAAGGTGATCCCTGCTTGTTGATACTGATTAAGCAGATCAACCATTGCCTGACCACGATCACGCGATTCACCATGTACATGTTCAAATAACAATAGCGATCTCGCTCTACCTCGATCAAAAATCTCACTGTAATTCGCTTGTGCATCCAGCAGATCTTGCTGCGTGAGTTCACGAATAAACGCCATTAATTTTGCGACTTGCGTGACAGGAAGCTCGTCAGCTTCCTGCAATGCATCAATGATCTCATTACGATGTTCCCAGAGATCTTCGCTGGGATAATCCAATAACAGAGAAATAACTTTCAAAGAGATCATCATATTTTCTCCTCAGAACGGCGCTCATCTTGAGGAGTTTTGGAAGTGATATCGATGGCATCAATACGATGGCTATTAAACAGATTAAATTTACTCTCGCTGCCATGACAACCATCACCAAAACTAAAACCACAGCCGTTACGCTCAGGAAAAGCTTCTCTTGCTAACTCACGATGGCTAGAAGGAATAACAAAGCGATCTTCATAATTGGCAATCGCCAAATAGCGATACATCTCTTGTGCCTGTGCTTCGGTTAATCCCACTTGCTCTAATGCTGTCAAATCGGTTTTACCTTCTACCGTTTCTGCGCGTTTATAATGGCGCATTGCCAACATTCTTTTTAATGCTAATAACACTGGCGCTGTATCGCCTGCGGTCAGCAAGTTAGCCAAATATTGGACAGGAATACGTAAACTTTCTACATCCGGTAATACTCCAGTATGTGGCAACACTCCTGCATCAGCCGCAGATTGAATAGGTGACAGAGGTGGCACATACCACACCATAGGTAAAGTACGATATTCAGGGTGTAATGGTAATGCCAGCTTCCAATCCACCGCCATTTTATAAACCGGCGAACGTTGGGCTGCATCAATCACACTTAATGGAATACCTTGCTCTTCTGCAGCTTTAATAACTTCAGGATCGAAGGGATCTAAAAAGATATCTAATTGACTTTGGTATAAGTCTTTTTCATTATCAGCACTGGCGGCTTGTGAAATTTTATCTGCGTCATACAGCATCACACCAAGATAACGAATACGTCCAACACAGGTTTCTGAGCATAGGGTTGGTTGACCTGATTCGATACGCGGATAACAGAAAATACATTTTTCTGACTTACCGCTTTTCCAGTTAAAGTAGATTTTTTTGTATGGACACCCTGTTAAACACATGCGCCAACCACGACACTTATCTTGATCGATAAGCACAATACCATCCTCAGCACGTTTATAAATCGCACCACTTGGACAGGTCGCGACACAAGCAGGATTTAAGCAGTGTTCACATAAACGAGGTAAATACATCATAAATGTATTTTCAAACTGCCCATACATCTCTTTTTGCATATTGGCGAAGTTTTTATCCGCAGCACGTTTGCTAAATTCGCCCCCTAAATCATCTTCCCAGTTTGGGCCTTTTTCGATCTTGGTCATACGCTGACCGGTTATCAACGAACGAGGACGTGCGGTAGGTAATGAGCCTTCTGGTGCATTTTTTAAATGCTCATAGTCATAATCAAATGGCTCATAATAATCATCTAATGCTGGCACATCTGGGTTGGCAAAAATCTTTGATAATAGCCCAACACGGTTACCCATTCTTGGTACTAACTTACCTTTAATATTTTTGATCCAGCCGCCTTTCCACTTCTCTTGATCTTCCCAATTTTGGGGATACCCTGTACCCGGTTTAGTTTCAACATTATTAAACCAAGCGTATTCCACACCTTCACGACTGGTCCAAACATTTTTACAGGTTACTGAACAGGTATGGCAACCGATACATTTGTCGAGGTTCAGTACCATACCGACTTGTGAACGAATTTTCATTATGCCTTCTCCTGTCCATTCAGGGTTTGTTGATAAGCATCGCCTTCACCATCAAGCCAATCAATCTGTTTCATCTTACGTACCACAACAAATTCATCGCGGTTAGAGCCCACAGTTCCATAGTAGTTAAAGCTATAAGCCAACTGAGCGTATCCACCAATCATATGGGTCGGTTTAGGGCAAACACGCGTCACGGAATTATGAATACCGCCACGCATTCCGGTTATTTCAGAGCCTGGTAGGTTTATTTGGCGCTCTTGTGCGTGATACATATAAATCATGCCATCAGGAATACGTTGGCTCACAATCGCTCTTGCGGTTAACGCACCATTACTGTTGTATGCTTCAACCCAATCGTTATCACTAATACCCATCTCTTTAGCATCATCTTCACTCAGCCAAACCACAGGGCCACCACGACCGAGGGTTAACATCAGTAAGTTATCGCTATACGTTGAGTGAATACCCCATTTTTGGTGAGGCGTCAGGAAGTTCAGCGCTTTTTCTGGGAAGCCGTTCGGTTTTTTACCTTTCACGGCTTCGATTGCCTTAGTATCAATAGGTGGACGATAAACCACTAAACTTTCGCCATAAGCACGCATCCACTCATGATCTTGATATAACTGCTGACGGCCACTTAAAGTACGCCAAGGGATCATCTCGTGAACATTGGTATAACAAGCGTTATAAGAGACATGCTCATCTTCCAGACCAGACCATGTAGGACTTGAAATGATTTTACGAGGTTGAGCAACGATATCGCGGAAACGAATTTTCTCATCTTCTTTTACTTTAGCTAAATGAGTGTGATCGCGTCCTGTCACTTTACTTAGAGCATCCCACGCTTTTACCGCCACTTGACCATTCGTTTCAGGTGCTAAAGAGAGGATAACTTCGGCTGCATCAATTGCGGTTTCAATCGCCGGGCGCCCTTTTGCCACACCGTCATGACGAACGCGATTAAGTTTTTTCAGGAAATCAACTTCTGTCTGTGTATTCCAACCGATCCCTTTACCGCCATTACCTAATTTATCCATTAACGGCCCAAGTGAGGTAAAACGAGCATAGGTATTTGGATAATCACGCTCCACAGGAATAAGATGCGGTGCAGTTTTCCCCGGGATAAGGTCACATTCACCTTTTTTCCAATCTTTGACATCAAATGGTTGTGCCATTTCAGCCGCAGAGTCATGCTGTATTGGCTGTGTCACTAAATCGGTTTCAACCCCTAAATGACCGACACACAATTTAGAGAAGGTTTTAGCAATACCTTTATAAATTTCCCAATCGGTTTTAGACTCCCAAGCGGGATCTACCGCGGCGGTTAATGGATGAATAAATGGATGCATATCCGAGGTATTCATATCATCTTTTTCATACCATGTGGCGGTTGGTAACACGATATCGGAGAACAGACAGGTACTTGACATACGAAAGTCTAAAGTCACCACTAAATCGACCTTACCCTCACCGCCTTTATCTTGCCATTCCACTTCTTGTGGCTTAACTTGGCCTTGTTCACCTAAATCTTTACCTTGTAATCCATTTTCCGTCCCTAATAGATATTTCAGTAAATATTCATGCCCTTTACCTGCAGATCCCAATAAATTAGAACGCCAGATAAATAAGTTACGAGGGAAGTTTTGCGGATTATCCGGTTGCTCTGATGCAAAGCGGATCTCACCTGATTTCAGAGCATTAACGGTATAATCCGTTGCACTGACGCCAGCTTGTTGAGCTTTCTTGGTAATAGACAATGGGTTAACGTTTAATTGCGGTGCTGACGGTAACCACCCCATACGCTCCGAACGCACATTCATATCAATTAAGCTACCGCTAAAGCGTGATTTATCTGCTAAAGGTGATAGTAATTCTGTCGGTGATACCGTTTCATAGCGCCATTGACTTGAATGATTATAGAAAAATGACGTGCTATTCATATGACGAGGTGGACGCTGCCAATCCAGACCAAAAGCTAATGGCAACCAACCTGTTTGTGGACGCAGTTTTTCTTGTCCCACATAGTGAGCCCATCCACCACCACTTTGGCCAATACAACCACAGAAGATCAGCATATTGATAATGCCACGGTAGGTCATATCCATGTGATACCAATGGTTAATGCCCGCACCGACAATCACCATTGAACGACCATGTGTTTTTTCTGCATTATCAGCAAATTCACGTGCAATGCGGATAATATCTTGACGGCTAACCCCTGTTACTTGTTCAGCCCATGCGGGTGAATAGGCTTTGATCTCATCATAATTTGTCGCACAGTTTTCATCATTTAAACCACGATCGACACCATAATTAGCCAGTAATAAGTCATAAACGGTAGTGACATATTTTTCTTCGCCATTGGCAAGAGTAATGCGTTTTGCTGGCAGTTTATGAACGAGAACATCATCAAGGGCAACACCTTCAAAGTATTCACTCTTGATGCCACCAAAGTAAGGAAATGCAACGTCAACCACATCATCATGGTTTTCTAAAAGACCCAATTGTAAAGTGACTTCTTCACCACTTTTACCGTCTTTAGGCTCTAGATTCCATTTGGCAGCGCCTTCCCAACGAAAACCCATTGAACCTTGAGGAGCGACCAATTGCTGTGTTTTCTCATCAATAGCAATGGTTTTCCATTCTGGATTTTTCTCCTGATCGAGATTGTTCACTAAATCAGCGGCACGTAGCATGCGACCCGCAACTAATTTGCCAGAATCATGCTTACCTAACATCACTAACATTGGCATGTCAGTGTAAGTGCGCACATAGTTACTAAAGTATTCAGTTTGGCGTTTAACGTGGAATTCGTTAAGAATAACGTGTCCCATCGCCATTGCCATGGCGCTATCTGTACCTTGTTTTGGGTTTAACCACTGGTCACACAGTTTAGCAATTTCAGCATAATCAGGTGTTACTGCTACCGTTTTGGTGCCTTTATAACGAACTTCGGTAAAAAAGTGAGCATCTGGCGTACGGGTTTGAGGTACGTTTGAACCCCATGCAATCAGATAAGAAGAGTTATACCAGTCAGCTGACTCTGGCACATCTGTTTGCTCCCCCCAAGTCATTGGTGAGGCAGGTGGTAAATCACAATACCAATCGTAAAAACTTAAGCAAGCACCACCAATAAGAGATAAATAGCGGGCACCGGCGGCGTAAGACACCATTGACATTGCCGGAATAGGTGAGAAACCAATAATACGATCTGGACCAAAAGTTTTAGCGGTATAGACGTTAGAAGCCGCAATAATTTCATTCACTTCAGACCATGAAGAGCGAACAAAACCACCACGACCACGAGCTTGTTTATAACTTTTCGTTTTTTCGGGAGCATTAACAATCGATGCCCATGCATCAACTGGATCAGCGTGTTGCGCTTTGGCTTCACGCCATAATTTGATCAGACGTTTACGCACCATTGGGTATTTAACGCGGTTAGCGCTATATAAATACCATGAATAGCTCGCACCACGCGGACAACCACGGGGTTCATGATCAGGCAGATCAGGACGAGTTCGTGGATAGTCTGTTTGCTGGGTTTCCCATGTTACTAAGCCGTTTTTGACATAAATTTTCCAGCTACATGATCCGGTGCAGTTAACACCATGTGTAGAACGCACGATTTTGTCATGTTGCCAACGACTACGATAACTATTTTCCCAGTCGCGATTAACATTTAACTCTTGCCCGTGATCTTGTGAAAACGTATCACCAAGCTGTTTAAAATAGCGGAATCTATCGAGAAATTTACTCATCAGATACTCTCCCAATGCGCGTTAGCGCGCTCACATTGCGTATAATTCGTCATTATTATTTATTGTGTTTACGTCCATAGACCAACCAAGTGATCAGAACGCAGGCGATATAGAACAGAACGAAGATTTTCATTGCCCCAGCAGGTGAACCCGTCATCGCAAGGGATGTACCAAAGGCTTTAGGAATAAAGAAGCCACCAATCGCACCGATTGCAGAGATAAAACCCAATGCAGCTGCACTTTCTGTTACGGCTTCTTTTTGCGCAGCTTCATCTGAAGCCCCTTGTGCCTTCATGCGATCAATGGTGATTTTTCTAAATACCACGGCAATCATTTGGAATGTTGAACCACTGCCTAGCCCTGCAGTTAAAAACAGCACCATAAACACGCCATAGAAAGCAATAAACGATCCACCAGCACCATTTTCCGGTAGGGTTAAGAACAGGAGCACTGAGAAAATAGCCATAATGATAAAGTTGATAAGCGTCACTTTAATGCCACCAAATTTATCAGATAGCGCACCTCCCACAGGGCGAGCTAATGCTCCAAGTAAAGGACCAAAGAAGGCATAATGTAAAATGACAATATCGGGGAACTGGGTTTTCGATAACATTGCAAACCCGGCAGAAAAGCCGATAAAAGAACCAAAAGAGCACAGATAGAGGATACTGAGTAACCAAAGATGACCACGTTTTAAAACAGGTAGCTGTTGACTTAAAGAAGCTTTATTAGCAGCCAGATCATTCATGCCAAACCAAGCCGCAAAGGTAAAGATAAGCAAGAAAGGTACCCAAATCCACGCCGCATTCTCTAGCCATAAACGTGAGCCATCAGGTTGAACGACACCGGGGCCACTAAACATAGCAAAAACGCCCACACTGACAACCAAAGGCGCGATTAATTGCATCACGCTGACACCTAAGTTACCCAATCCGCCATTTAATCCTAATGCACCGCCTTGGTGTGCTTTAGGAAAAAAGAAGCTGATATTTGCCATACTCGATGCGAAGTTTGCACCAGCAAAACCACACAGCAGAGAGATAACGATAAAAGTGGAATAAGATGTCGTGAGATCTTGCACGGCAAACCCTAGCCAGAGACAAGGAATAATCAGAAATACCGTACTAATAGCCGTCCAACGACGACCACCAAAAATAGGAATAACAAAAGAGTAAGGGACACGTAGTAGCGCACCTGAAACAGAAGGTAGAGCAGTCAGCATAAAGAGCTGATCAGTGGTAAAATTAAAGCCAACCTTATTTAAATTGACAGCGACTGCACTAAATAGCATCCAGACGCAGAAGGATAGCAGTAGACAAGGAACAGAAATCCATAAATTACGCGATGCGATTTTTTGACCAGTTTTTTCCCAAAAAGCTTTATCTTCAGGATGCCAATTTTCGATCACCCCTTTTTTCATTTTTTCTGGGTGTTGAGAAAGTGCCATAACAACCTCGGTTAACGGTTAAATTGGCTTCTTTTTACGGTGAGATGGGTTTACGAGTCATGATCTGCATCAAGCAAGATTTTGTTTGATTTTTCATCTAAATCTATGTTTTATACCTAAGTATTAATAGGGTTACGTGACTATTTTAAATGTAAATCAATAAATTA
This sequence comes from Proteus sp. G4380, assembly GCF_963885725.1. NCBI lineage: Bacteria > Pseudomonadati > Pseudomonadota > Gammaproteobacteria > Enterobacterales > Morganellaceae > Proteus > Proteus sp. G4380. Next base: position 12,339 of record NZ_CAWPAV010000081.1, on the reverse strand, counting down.
GGTAAAATCACTTACTCTTTATTAAACACATTACAATACTTAGATATTTAGAGGTACTCCCTTTGGAGTATATGTTATTTAGCGGTTTTTTAAGGCAAGATAGACCAGATCAAACTGGGAATACATCATGAAAATGCACAACATTCAATGGCATTATCGCTTTTCAATTATTAATCAAATCGCTATTTTAATGTTGCTTTTCACACTATTTGGTGTGGTAGGTATGGCTATTTCTAACCACATTATTTTAAGCGTACAAGGCAACGCCCACGCCATTAATAAATCCGGCTCACTGCGCATGCAAAGCTATCGTTTACTCTCAGCCTTACCCCTTGATGATAAGCACCGTGATTATCTACAAGAATTAGAAAATGATTTAGATAGTAAAGAGTTACGTCAAGTATTAAGCACCTCATCACTGCAATCACAATATGTACAACTGACTCATTACTGGAAAGAGACATTAAAACCGACTTTGTCAGCAGCCAAACAGCCTAATGATGCGAAACAAGAAGTTATCTTTTTTGTTTCTCAACTCGATACATTAGTATCAAGTATTGACCAACTTACTGAACAAAAAATCCGCCTAGTTGCATATACTCAACTTATCTTTACCGCTCTTACCTTATTACTGCTGTTTGGTTCTGTTTGGCATTTTCGTCGTCGCTTATTACTGCCTTGGCAACAATTGATGTCCATGGCTAATTCTATTGGACATGGTGATTTTTCAACTCGTTTTCGGCCTCGTCCTCACCATGATGAAATTGCCACACTAGGAATTGCACTTAACACCATGTCAGAAGAGCTATCGACGCTCTACAGTGAATTAGAACAACGAGTCATTGAAAAGACCCATGATTTACAACAGAAAAATAAGGTTCTCTCTTATCTTTATCACTCAAGTCAACAACTGCATTCCCAAGCGCCACTTTGCGCTCGCTTAAGGCAGATCCTTGCAGAGCTACAGCATATTATTCCTGATAGCTATTTGCAGATCCGTCTATATGAAGATAATCAACATACATTATTTAATGAGATAAGCTTAGCCCCTTCCTCACGCCCTGAATATTGTCCAACGCCAGACTGTGAGCGTTGCAATGAAGATGCCAGCATCACTACACCGTTAAATAATCGCTTATTACATTGGGAATTGACCGATCAGATCCACCGCTACGGTTTATTCGTAATGCAGTTACCGGAAAATAGTGTACTTACTGACGAACAGAATAATTTAATGCTCTTATTGACTAAGCAAATTTCCGCAATGCTTGCCATGGAGCAACAAAATGAACAGCAACAACAGCTATTATTAATGGATGAGCGTTCAGCGATTGCACGTGAATTACATGATTCGATTGCTCAATCGCTATCATGTTTAAAAATGCAGGTCAGTTATCTACAAATGCAATCGGAAACCTTGCCAGATAACTGTCAAAAACTACTAAAAGAGATGCGAGAAGAGCTAAATGTGGCTTATCGTCAGTTAAGAGAATTACTGACCACATTTCGCTTGAAATTGACAGAGCCTGGCTTATTAGCTGCATTAGAAAATACACTAAATGAATTTAATCAACGTTTAGGGTTTGCTATCCATTTTGATTATCAGTTACCTGCAAAATGTGTTAATTCACATCAAAGTATTCATGTGGTGCAAATTGTTCGTGAAGCATTAAATAATATTCTGCAACATGCGAATGCAAACTGGGCTGAAGTCGCATTAACACTTAATAATGGCATCGTTGAACTGCAAATTAATGATAATGGTGAAGGTATTACGCCTAATCCCGAAAAGATAAATCACTACGGACTGATTATTATGCGTGAACGCGCGAATAGTCTGAATGGCTCTTATAGTATAAGGGTTCGCAAAGAAGGTGGAACGCAAGTATTTGTCACATTTCCGTTAATCACTACCCATAAAGATCCTATCGAAAAGGGAGCAAATCATAATGAATAATATGGGAGCAGTCGCAGACAAAGCGACTATTTTATTAATTGATGATCACCCGATGTTACGCAATGGTGTGAAACAACTTTTAAGTCTTGATACAACATTAACTGTCGTTGGTGAAGCTGGCGATGGTATTCAAGGGGTAAAATTAGCTGAAGAGTTAGATCCTGATTTAATCCTACTCGATCTCAATATGCCGGGTATGAATGGTTTTGAAACACTCGATCAATTGCGATTACGATCGCTATCTGGGCGGATCGTTGTGTTTAGTGTATCAAACTACAGTGATGATCTGATCACCGCCTTAAAACGAGGAGCGGATGGCTATCTCTTAAAAGACATGGAGCCAGAAGAGCTATTAGCCGCTTTAAAGCAAGCAGCCGCAGGGAAAATGGTGGTTAGCCCAACATTAACCCCCATTTTAGCGCAGTCACTGCGAGAAGATCGTTCTGAAGGTGAGCGGGATATCGACCAACTCACCCCACGAGAGCGCGATATTTTAAAGCTGATAGCACAAGGGCTATCCAATAAGATGATCGCACGTAAACTCGATATTACTGAAAGTACCGTTAAAGTACATGTCAAACATCTACTCAAAAAGATGAAATTAAAATCTCGTGTTGAAGTCGCGGTTTGGGTTCATCAACAACGTGTGGATTAATCAAAATTGGGCACAATGGGTTGGTGAATATTCATTAACTCCACCAATTCCTTTGCCCCTTTTTGTAGTGACTCGCCTTTTAACCACATTGCATGTACCGGTAAGCGCAATTCATTTTTAGTATTTTTAAATTGCAGTTGTTTTAATTTTCCCTTTTGTAACTGCGTATAAATCAGCGAATAAGGTAAATTCCCCCAGCCCATCCCCGCTTCAACCATACCTAATGCCATTTGAAAGTTATCTGTTTGCCAGTAATTAGTCGCCACTAAAGAGCGTACATCTCTTATCTCTTGAGTATGGCTGGCTATCATTATCTGTCTTACATTCACTAAATCTTCAATAAATACCCCTGCAGGGTGAGCAAGTGCAATATGACTTGCCGAAATTGTGGCAACTAATGACTCAGAGCCCAAATATTGAAATTGTTCATCGCCATTGACATATAACCCACCATACACGAGACATAATTGGATTTTACGTGCGTGCAGCATCTCAATAATGTCATCTTGCGCCGCGGTTACTACATTCACTTTGAGTAAGGGGTAACGCTGTGTTAACTCAGATAATGCCGGTAATAAATAATCGGGATTAATATCTGCCGCGACGCCAATATTTAATATACTTTCCAGATCCATTGAAAGCTCTTGTGCATGAACCTGTAATAGCTTTAATTGCTCAGCAATCATTCTGGCGTGAGGTTCAAGTGCTTTAGCTTTTTCTGTTGGCCGTGGCTCTCTTGATGAACGCTCAAACAGTGCATAACCTAATTCAGCCTCCATATTAGCAATCGCCATACTGACCGCAGAAGGAACACGTTTTAATGAACGCGCAGCCGCAGAAAAAGAGCCTTTATCCATAACGGCTAAAAATATCGCGATATGTTCACTTGAGAACTGCATGTTCACTCCTGATGTTTCAGTTAAATTGATATTAGCTAACTTTTTCTGTCACTATTACTGATTTATCTTACGATGCTTAACCACACTGATCCACAAAAAAAGAGAGTATCATGCAAGGTATTAAGCGAAAAATTGTCTATGTTACCGCTTATGAAGTATTTGGTTGGGTTATCTCATCGGTAGGACTGGCGCTTTTAGCCGATAGTTCAACCGCTGTTACGGGGCCACTCGCACTCATTATTACCACTATCGCGGTAAGTTGGAATTTTATTTATAACTGTTTATTTGAATTTTGGGAGAGTCGACAAAAGTCGAGAATTCGCACCTTTAGACGCCGTCTTGCTCATGCGGTAGGTTTTCAGCTTACGTTGGTGGTTTACCTTATTCCGCTGATAGCTTGGTGGCTAGGGGTTTCATTATGGCAAGCACTGGTGATGGATTTTGCACTTATTATCATCATCCCTTGCTATACATTTGTCTATAACTGGGTATTTGACAAAATTTTTGGCTTACCAAAATCAGCATTACCCGAAGATGTGCCTGTTGCTTAATAAAGTGATGTAGAAGTGATCGTTATTTCGATCACTTCTCTATTAGATAAATATCTTCTAACGCAAATTGTTCAATCCCACCTTCTAATTCACAACGCCCTAACCCAATATTTTTATCATCTGCCGTCGTCCTTCTTAGCAATTTACCGGTCACTTGTGATAATGCGCTATCTAACTCCAACACACGATAATATTCCTTCATATAGCTCTCTTCACCCAATGCCATATAAACCAAAAACTCATCGCCGACTTTAATGTTCATATATACCCTTATTTTTCATTATCCTGCTAAATTCAATGATGAAAATTAGTCTAACTAATCATTATCTATTAAAAATTGACTTATTCGATATTACATTAAATTAATTTATTAGTTTCCAACTCATCATAATGATGCTGATCAGAATAAATAACAGAGTTAAATATTGAAAAAAGCGCTCAGATAAATACACCAGTAAATAGCGCGCTAAAGGAATCGAAATAAGTGATCCTAAACAAAGAATGATGGCCGTATGCACATCGGTATAGCCACCAGCACTATAAGCAATAGCAGAGCCACCTGACAAAATTGTAGTAATAAATATAGAACTACCGATCGCTTCCTTAATATTCATTTGTGCAAAACGCATAAGCACGGGTAAGACAACCAATCCTCCACCAACCCCCGTTGCCCCTAAGACAAATCCGGCACTCATACCGGGAACAAAAAGAGAATTCAGAGGAATTGATGAGCTAGGTGCCAATGATGATAACGGATGTGATGATGTAGATTTTTTGAATATTCGTTGTAAAAAAAGGAACATTGAAAAGATAATCGCCACAATCATCAGGATATTAATGCCTAATTCAACCTGCTCATAATATTGAGGTTGTGATCCCAACCAGGTTACCCCATAGCTGGCTAAAAATGTGGCCGGAAACATGATCCCTAAAATCAATAATGCTGGTTTTAATGGAATATTTCCTAAACGAAAATGAATATAAGAAGAGGAAATTTTCATTAACATCGATAATAAATTAGCGGTCGCCACTGCTGCTAATGCATTCATTCCAAATAAATAGATAAGCACAGGTAATAAGATAACACCACCCCCAACTCCCGTTGTGGTGATAACTAAACCTATAGCAGAACCAATAAGGAGTTGAGTGACCAGCAGCATCTAATTTCCTTTTGTAGAAAACATATTCAGTTTCGATTATAAGCAAAATAACTTATAACCAAAAGGAATTAGATATAACAAATAAGAATATAAAGACAGTTATTATAGAAAAGCCTCTTATTGCTAAGAGGCTTACTCGATAATTGTTTGATAACTCAGCTAGTTAATCTCAGCTAATAGACTGTCTGCTGAAAAATAGTCACCGGCTTTCGCCTTTTGCTGCAATACACCATGACAGGTAGCAACTACCTGTACTTCCATTTTCATCGCCTCCATAATGGCAATGACATCCCCTTGGTTGACTTTATCACCATCGGATAATAACCAACTATGTAATATCCCTGAAATCGGTGCAGTGACCGCATTTTCCCGCACCTGACACTCTTTGTGCTCGCTAATAGCCGTGGGTATAACGGCCGAGAGTGAAAGTAATTGTGCGGGTAGCGCTAATTGATGACGACGACCATCTATTTCAATAAAGGTACGTACTAGTGGTTCATTTTCTGCTGGTATACTACGAGGAAAATGACTGTTTTTTGCTTGAAAATCGCTTTCAATCCAACGAGTATGAACACTGAAGTTATCAATAAAATCAGGATGTTCCATCATTTCGCGATGAAAAGGTAATACACTGGCTACGCCTGCGATGTTAAATTCAGCTAAAGCTCGTCGCGCTCTCGCAATGGCTTGTTCACGACTAGCCCCTGTCACAATAAGTTTTGCCATCATTGAATCAAATTGACGTGATACTTGGTCATTTTCCGCCACACCACTATCAACACGAACGCCCGGCCCAGCCGGTTGACTAAATTGGCTAATTAAACCGGGGGTGGGTAAAAAACCTTTTGCCGGATCTTCTGCATTGATCCTAAACTCAAAACTATGACCACGAGGCTCAGGGGTTTCATTAATACTTAACGGTAATCCCTCAGCAATACGCAATTGTTCAATCACTAAATCAATACCGGCTGTTTCTTCAGTCACCGGATGCTCTACTTGTAGACGTGTATTCACTTCAAGGAAAGAGATTGTCCCGTTCGCACTCAATAAAAATTCTACCGTCCCCGCACCGATATAACCTGCTTTAGCACAAATGTCTTTTGCTGATTGATGAATACGTTGCCGTTGTTCATCAGTTAAATAAGGGGCAGGGGCCTCTTCAATAAGTTTTTGATTACGGCGCTGTAATGAACAATCTCGTGTACCAACTACCACGACATTGCCTAATTTATCAGCAATAATTTGTGCCTCAATATGGCGAGGCTTATCAAGAAATTGCTCAACATAGCATTCACCACGACCAAATGCGGTTACTGCTTCTCTTACCGCTGAATGGTAAAGCTCTTCAATTTCTGCCATATGATGGGCAATTTTTAGGCCTCGTCCACCACCACCAAATGCCGCTTTAATGGCGATAGGCAAGCCATACTGTTTCGCAAAATCCAGAACCTCTTTAGCATCACTAACCGGATCAGCAGTACCATTCACCAATGGTGCACCTACGGATTGTGCAATTTTACGCGCTTGAACTTTATCCCCTAATACTTCGATAGTCTGTGGATCTGGGCCAATCCAAAGGAGTCCCGCTTGCTGTACCGCTTTAGCGAAATCAGCTCGCTCAGAAAGGAAGCCATAACCAGGGTGGATCATGGTGGCTTTGCTTTTATGGGCAATTTCAATGATTTTATCTATCGCTAAATAACTTTCTTTCGGTGAGTTACCCTTTAAACCATAGGCTTCATCTGCAAGACGCACATGTAATGCATCTATATCATCATCTGCATAAATAGCAATGGACGTTGCACCATAATCCTGACAAGCACGAATAATACGAACTGCGATTTCACCTCTGTTAGCAATCAACACTCGATGCTTCACTCGTTGCTTTTGGTTAGTTGTTATCATGAGTGGCATACTCCTATCAATATTCTTGAAATAAAGTAATTGGGTTAAAACGAATTTTAGCGTTAATAGGGATTTGCCCCGCCAATGACAGATGGTATTCGGCAACAGCCCCAATTACGGGGTATCCTCCAGTGAGAGGGTGATCATGAAGAAATAATACCGGTTGACCATTAATCGGTACTTGTATGGCACCAATGCAAGTTCCTTCACTCGATAACTCTTGTTGTTGCTGACGTTCAAGCGATTTATCCCCCAATAAACGTAATCCGATACGGTTAGATTGTGGTGTCACTTGCCATAATTGTGAGGTTAATGTTTTTATCGCATCTTCTGTAAACCAATCCGTACGAGGTCCTAACACAATATCAAGGGTAACGATATCTTCTTGCTTTGGTAAACCGAAACTCGGTTGCTCTTGGCTAATAATGCCCGTTGATGCGTTATCATCGTTTAGATGAAGAACATCGCCATTTTGTAAGGCTCGAGGGCCAATCTGAGCTAAAGTATCAAACGCATAACTACCTAACACTGGGCTTAATTCAAAACCCCCTCTCACTGCCAGATAACTACGAATCCCCGCTGTAGGTATCCCTACAGTGATTTCATCTCCACTACGTACATCAATAGTTTGATAAGTAGAGAAAAAGGCTATATCTCCGGTCGTTTGTTTTAAGCTGATCGTACAATCTGCACCTGACAGCGCTATGACACAGTCTTGTTGCGCTTTTAGTATTAATCCACCTTGTGTTATTTCTAATGCTGCTAATGAAGGCGGGTTTCCCACTAAGCGATTCGCTGCATGTAACGCACATTTATCAAGTGCTCCTGATGCACTAACCCCCATTGATGCAGCACCTAAACGCCCTTCATCTTGAAATAAGGTTTGTAGACCTGCGGAAATAACATATAGCCCTTTATCCTTGTTAAAGAATAAAGCATTAATAGATTGTTTTTTCTCAGGTAATGAAACCGTCACTGGCGCTTTTTGTACATCAACAAACTGTACAGTATCACCAGGTAATAAAAATGCCGGCTGTTCACGTGAGAGATCCCACATTTTTATCTCTGTAGTACCAATTAATTGCCAGCCACCAGGGCTTTGCTGTGGGTAAACACCGCTAAATTCTCCCGCTAATCCTACAGAGCCTGCGGGGATACGTGTACGTGGTGTTTTACGTCGAGGAACATAAAGCTCAGTTTTATCAGCAATTAAATAAGCAAATCCCGGTGCAAACCCCGTAAAAGCAACTTGATAAGTTTGTTCTGTGTGTCTGCGGATCACCTCTGTCGCAGTGATCCCCAATAATTCAGCCACCTCATGCAGATCTTCTCCTTGATAATGAACGGGGATTGTTAATAAGTGACTTTGACGCATCGCGATCGCTTTTATCTCGATATTGCGCAATATTGCCACTAACTCTTTCGCCGTAATTAACCAAGGTACATATTGGATCAATAGTGTTTTTGCCGCTGGAACAATATCTTCTATCTCAGCAATATTGGCTTGCTTAATTGCTTCATAAAACGCCAATGTCTCTTTTAATGAAGTCAACTCAACTAATATGTGAGATAAATTAACAGGTAAAAAGCGCAAAATACGCCTCCCTTTTATTGCCAATAACGGATCGGGCGGCTGCTGTAATAGCATCAGGCGTTGCATGCATAAAATAAGTCATTACGCCTCCTTTATTCCTATTGCAGATGTGAAAGGTTTTATCGCAATACCGTGTGTTATTAAGATCTCTTTGACACTTTTTGCGAGATTAACCGCATCAGGACTATCACCATGAACACAAATAGAATCCGCCTGTATAGCAGTAAAAGTACCCTCTATCGATTCAACGCCCCCTTTTTGTACTAGCTTTAACATACGCTGAGCCACCAATTGAGGATCGTGTAATACAGCCCCCTCTTGTTTGCGCGAAACAAGTGTGCCATCAGCATGATAAGCTCTATCAGCAAAAGCTTCGGCAACAGCATGTAATCCTTTCTCTTTCGCAAGTGTGATCAGCGGCGATCCCGCTAAAGCCACTAATATAAGTTGTGGATCAATAGCTAAAATAGCTTCAATAACCGCTAATGCTTGGCGTTTATCATGAGCAATGGTGTTATAAAGCGCACCATGAGGTTTAACATAAGTCACCTTCATACCGACAGCTTTTGCTAAACCTTGCAAAGCGCCAATTTGATAAATGACATCAGCGGTTAATTCATCACTGGCAATATCCATATTGCGTCGCCCAAAACCCACTAAGTCAGGATAAGCAACATGAGCACCTATCGCGACTTGATGCTGTTTCGCTGCTTTTAATGTTTTTAAAATGCCTTCTGGTGAACCGGCATGAAAACCACAAGCAATATTGGCACTGCTGACAATTTCAAGCACTGCAGCATCATTGCCCATACGCCATTGACCAAAGCTTTCACCTAAATCACTATTTAAATCTACCGCTTTTATCATCGTTATTATTCTCTTAAGCAATATTGAGGTAATTGAAAATAGCGCCAACAGACATGATCCCCATATACCAAGTCAAAGCGCAGACTAAAATTGCCGACCATTGCAACCACATTGGATATTTATAGCCATTCATAAGATCTTGACGACGCCACGCAACAAAAATAAATAACGTCATACCAATAGGTAAAATCAATCCGTTGAAGCCACCAGCAAAGACTAATAAGGCAGCAGGAGCTGTTCCCATAACCATATAAATTGCCAATGAAATAGCGATAAAAATAATGGTAGCAATATTGCGTTGACGCTCTGTAATACCCTTTTTAAACACGGTTATAAACGACATAGACGTATAAGCAGCACCAATCACACTAGTCAGTGCGGCTGCCCATAAAATAAGACCAAAAATTCGTAGTCCAGTTAAGCCCGCTGCATGTTGGAATGCTTGAGAAGCAGGATTAGCCGCATGGCTGGAAATATCTAGTGTCACTCCACTTGCGACAACACCTAAAATTGCTAAAAATAGGATATAACGCATTAATCCAACCACTAATATCCCTTTAGTTGCCGCGCTAGATACCGCATCGATATTTTCAATACCTGTTGTACCTTTATCGAGCAGACGATGTGCTCCTGCATAACAAATATAACCACCAACCGTACCTCCGACGATGGTTGTTATAGTGGCAAAATTAATCGTATTAGGCAGTACTGTTTGTTTTAATGCTTCACCTATAGGAGGATTAGACGCAAACATTACAAAAAGTGTTAATAAAATCATCACGATGCCAAGAACAATGATCATGCGATCAATAAAATGACTCGCTTTGCGTGAAGAGAAGATATAAATCGCCAGTAAAGCACTTAAAACCCCACCCCATTTAGGATCCAGTCCTACCATGGCATTAAGCCCTAAACCAGCACCAGCAATATTACCGACATTGAATACCAAACCACCAAAAATAACCAATACAGCTAATAAGTATCCACTACCGGGAATTGCCTTATTCGCAATATCAGAAGCGCGCATGTTAGTCACGGTAATGACTCGCCAAATACTTTGTTGCACAACAAAGTCAATAACGATAGAAGCTAATATCCCAAATGCAAAGGCTGCTCCCATCGTCGCTGTAAAGGTAGCTGTTTGCGTAATAAAACCTGGACCAATTGCAGATGTAGCCATTAAAAAAATCGCTGCAATTAATGATGAACGCCTATTTTTTATAAATGATGGTGATGTTGTATTCACAGGATCTTGTGTAGCCATAACTGGCCCCCTTTTATCATAATTATTTTAATTATTATTGCTTAGGTAAGTAGTAAGGCAATTAGCATGCCATTGTTGAGCACGGAGTAATAATTGTTAATCAATAGATATTAGATTGTTGAACAATTAATAATAATAGATGAATAAATAAGCAAATAGATTTAAATATACGATGATAAAAGTGCCAACAAGATCTCATTTTTAACATTTTGTTGACATTTGAGTGGGGGAATAAAAAATAGATATGCCCCAAAATAGCGCATAAAAAAGAGTTATGCGCTATTTTAGGGCATACATTTTGGCATCAAATACAGTTGATAATATAAAAATTTATTAAAGATTTTGTTAACTATTTTTAATAAAAACAAGGATAAAGAGAGTGAGGAAACTAGCACAGTTGTATATTAGAGGTTATATATTATATAGCTGACTGTTAGAATAGAGGCTTCTATTACGTTTATAGCAGAAGATAATGCAGAAAAAAACATCGCCACAGATCCTTTGCCAAAAAATCGCTGATATTATTCGCCAAAAAATTACTATCGGCGAATTACCTCCAGGAGAGAGGCTTTCAGAAGCTACTTTAAGCGAGCAGCTTGAAATATCTCGTAATACATTAAGAGAAGTATTTCGTATATTAACCCAAGAAGGCCTATTAACCTATAAACCTAATCGTGGTGTGTTTGTTTCTGTACCAGATATGGCATCAATTATGGATATTTATCGCGTAAGAAGGCTGATTGAATGTGATGCTTTACGACATGCCTATCCAATGCACCCAGCCATATCCCGCATGCAAGATAACGTTAATCAAGCAAAAATTTTTCAACAACAAAAAGATTGGAATAGCGTTGGAACCTGTAATATGCATTTCCATACCGCTATCGTCGAGCTTTCTGATAGCCCTAGGTTATTTAAACAATATCAACTTATTTTAGCAGAATTACGATTAGCCTTTGGTTTACTCAATGATCCCCAGTTATTACATGCTCCTTATATTGAGAAGAATGAGCATATTTTAACGCTATTAATGAATGGGAAAGCGCAAGAAGCGGCAATCGAAATGGAAAGTTATTTAGAAATATCCGAGCGAACCGTATTAGCCGCTTTTTCTCGCCACAACATCTGTTAATATCAACGAAAAATAGATAGTAAAATTGCCCTCATCTAGAGCATGCTTAAATTTACAGGATTAGTTTTCAAACGCAAAAAAGCCAACCCATTGGGTTGGCTTTCTCGTCTTATTTAATGCTTGGCAGTTCCCTACTCTCACATGGGGAGACCCCACACTACCATCGGCGCTACGGCGTTTCACTTCTGAGTTCGGCATGGGATCAGGTGGGACCACCGCGCTATGGCCGCCAAGCAAATTCGGTTTTAATTACCCGTTATCTTCTGTTATCACAGTCAATAACCAGTAATTCAATCTTGAACAAGCTGACTTTATTGTTTCGTCTCTCTGACAAAACACTTTCGGTGTTGTCAGG
>NZ_CAWPAV010000080.1:0-4994 GCF_963885725.1 Proteus sp. G4380 | reverse complement strand
AGCAAAAAAGTTTTACCGATCTCTTCTTTCAAAATGATTGAGACATAGAAAATTTAGAATGGAAATTCCAACTTACTCATTTGCAATTTGATCAATCCCTATCCTGCTTTAACGCTCACCACCTAAATATTAACATTTGTATAAATCATTTATCCAATGTCAATATTAACAACTATTTTTGATCAAAATAACCTCTTATTGCCTACTCAATCATCATCATTAATAAACTGTAAAATAGCAAATGTTACTTTTTTTATATATGACAGATAAGATAGCTTACTTTACGACCAAAAATAATACGTTTTTTATTTTTATTTGTCTTTTTTTTAAGCATGTTTTCCGATGGTTTGAGAAGAGTAGCCTTAGCCATTTCTTAGCGCTAATCAGCTAATATCAATGCTTAACAAAAGAGAAGATGGGTTCTTCTAAGAAAGGTATTGATAAAAAGACTGCTTTTTTAAACAAAAAAGCAAACTTATTTTTATCATTTTTATTTATTGTGATATTGATTATCATCAACATTACTCAAATAAAGAGTAGAATTGGTGGGAAATAACTTTTTGACAGACAACACACAATAAGCAGATTGATATAACAAATTTATTCAAAATAGTTATTTATCACTATTTTTTATCATAAAAACAAATAACCTCAGTTACGCAACTCATTACTCAACGATCTCATTTTTATGTAACAAATAAGATAAAAATATTGTTAGCCATCTTTCTGTCACCATCAACTATAATTATTTACGTAACAACGCCCAATAACATGAGCAATAGTTTAGAAGTCGATTAGCTTTTTATCGACCATGTTCTTTTTGATTCTCGCTAACCTTTAGTATTTTCTTTCCCCGTACTTTTACTTAATCTTTTTAATCATTTTTGTATCATGATATAATACGAAAATAAGCCTCTAATTATTTCTAATAGAAATTACAATGGTGCATTTATTTCGTTATTCGATGATTTTTTTCTTCTATAAGTCAGACTCATCTTCTTGATAAAGATATAAATAATGTAATATTGAAATAGATATTTTATACAATAAATAGATTAGTATGTTTTTTCAACCAGTATAATAAGATTACTTATTGGTAGCATTTCCCCTACAGCTTGTTTACAAAAAAGAATTTATATCCTAATGATATGTATCAACAATCAACACTTCCCCCCATTCATCAGCTTTACTGTAGCCCCCTGCTGTGTCATCTACACAACTTTTCTCCTCCCCTGACTTGCTTTAAGTGCACTTTTATCAAAAATATTTCTCAAAAAGCAGTAGGTTAACGATCGTCAAATAAAGAATAATGATAAATAATTCATCGAATATATTGAAATTGTTTGAGAATATCATCGAGTGATATGTACGACACCAAAGTTTTCAATAGAGGCATGTAAGTAAATGCATCTTGTCTTAAGCCCTTTAGTAACGATTTTGTGTGCTAGGACAATTAATAGACTCATCAAATGGGTTTTTAGTAGGAAAGCCTACCCGCCTACTCGGCTTAACATAATTTTAAAATGCGTTTTTTGATTTAAAATAAGTTTCCATTGATAAATGGTTTTTTATTATAGATAACTTTATTCTTTCATCTAAACAAAGATTGATGATACATGTTATCGATCTTATTCAGCTATAAACATAGTTTCACAATGAATAATTACACATATGAAATAGGTTACCTTTAACCACCAGTATTAATACTTAGTTAATTTTCTATTATTTATAATGCTAAACTGTATTAAATAGCGTTTAAAATAAGCTAAATTCCCTCGTTTTCAGTTATTGTTTTATATTCTACTTTTGTTGATATTATCCCCACTATTCTTATAAAACACATTAACAAGCTCTATTGCTGTGGGGATAACCTCTATTTATACTCACAAAGTATTATATTTTATATCCATAAAGTATTAAGCAGGATGCTCAGAAGCAATTTTCCAATTAATTGCACTGACACTTTTTTCTAAACTTATCCTGCAAACAATGGCTTCTATCTCTTTTTGCTCAGCTGGGGTAGCCAACACTTCAGCACAAACTTCTAATTGACTAGGCATTGGTGTATCTGCGCTACTTAATGATTGCAATCTCACGTGTAAACCGTTTATGGCTTGCAAAATAAGTGTTCTTACCAAAACTTCATCGTGGGTATCACAAACAATACGAATAGAATAGCGTTGTTCAATATCTGTCGCTTGATATTGCGGTTGGGCATTTATTCGTTGAGCCGCTTCCCGTAATAGAATATTGGCACAAAGAATAAGCAATGTCGCTACGGTAGCAAGTGGATAGAGTCCAAGTCCACATAACACACCAATGCCCGCAGAGCACCAAAGTGTCGCCGCGGTATTAAGACCTCGAATATTCATTCCTTCGCGCATAATCACCCCTGCGCCTAAAAAACCAATACCAGAAACCACTTGTGCAGCAATCCGTCCTGGGCTATCGGGTGAAGTTTCAATGGAGCTTAAGATAAATACCGCAGCACCGGTCGCCACTAAAGCATTGGTGCGAAGTCCTGCCATTCTTTGACGCCATTGTCTTTCGGCACCAATCAAAGCACCAAGACACATTGCAACAACCAAATTTAAGATATAAGGAGTCATAGCCATTTTAATTTCCTCCATAAACAATGGCTAAAAAAACACGCCGTTATACGGCTAATGAAGTAATACAACAACGGATCTTTGGCTACAGCAATCTAGGAGGAGGAAATAAGGAGAAAAAAACATAGCACATAAAATCACCTCTTAGTAATAAGAGCATCTCAAGGTTAGTGCGATTCTATGTAAAACGAGGTTCAAGAAGTGCACTGCCCACCGGTAGGTAAGCAGTTTTAGCGGAGAAAACGGCTTACCAATTTATTTTTTGCATTAATTTACTACTTTGCGTATCCATCTGTTTTCTCTTCGTCAAAATTTGGCTGGTAGTATAAATAGACCATTGCACAATGTAAATGAACGCTTCCTAAACCAATCATTTTTGTTGTACTGGTCGAACAAAAGTGCCTTCACCACCTTCTTTTTCATTAAAAAACCAAATACCATTCGGATATTCAGGCAGTGAAACCAAGTACATAATGCCTTCATTAAATTCTTCAATCAGTAAAATGGTTCCTTGACGATCTTCACAGCCATCCGTTTTTACTACAACATGATCATTAACGTTCATTTTTACTCCTGATAAAAATTCTCATTATCTTCTTTTTATTTTACCCATAAAGAAAAAGCCTGCCACCAGAAGGTGACAGGCTTGAAGAAAATTTTTAAAAGGCTTTTATTACAGAGCTGTTACGTTAGCAGCTGCTGGACCTTTTGCACCGTTTTCAATTGTGAATTCTACGTTCTGACCTTCAGCCAGAGTTTTGAAACCGTTACCTTGAATGGCAGAAAAGTGAACGAATACGTCTTTGCTTCCGTCTGCTGGAGTAATAAAACCAAAGCCTTTAGACTCGTTGAACCACTTAACTTGACCTTTCATTTTGTCAGACATGTGACTTTCCTATATATCAATAAAACGTTGCCTTCTCGGCATCTACTGGCCTGAACTACCTATAACTTATGGGCACACATGAAGAAAACGGTCAAAAAGCGATGCTGTTTAAAACTCATTAACTTAGAATGTCAATCATAAATCAGGTCTGTATTTAGGCCTTACTCATTAACGCATGAGACAGGGTTAATAGCAATAGTTTTATGCATTGAAAGATTAAAAAAATGCAAATTGCACATAAAAAATACAAATTCGCCTCTATTTTTGTCACTGTGTATAAAATTTATTTGATATTTTATAGCAATTATTAACAGCAAGTAGGAATAGTCTTAAGAGACTAACAATAACAGTTAAGCGTCGAATTTAAAAAAACTGTTCTATCTGCTGATCCTGTCTCCATGATAATCTATTCTTAAGAAACAAATTTGCAACATTCATCTTTTAAGGTATTTACAATGAATGTATTAAAAGACATTTTAGAGCGTGATTTAGCACGTATTAATGCCGCAGAAAAGCGTGATGGCAAACCACACTTTAATAGCCAATTTTTAAAAAATCATATTTGGCTTTGCGTCAGTATGGTGTTGTCATATTTATTACTGGCCGCTTTGCTTATTTACTCTCCTTACTTTGGGGTCATTTCGCTGACTCTTTTCACTTTGATGTTTATTGTGATGGCAGGAATACTGCTATTTGATATCAAACCTATTTATAAGTTTGATGATATCGGCGTTCTTGACCTTAGAGTTTGCTATAACGGCGAATGGTATACTTTTGAAAAATTATCTGATGAAGCGATTAATGAGATACGCCAGCACCCGGCTATCCCAGCGCAAATAAAAGAAGACATCAATGACATTATACGCACAAAACAAGAGATACACTTTTATGACGTGTATTTAATCGCATTCGATCCCATCACCAAACCGATTTCGTCAGAAAAATTATCACCCCAAGTCTAATACTATGAGAAATTCTCCGTGTTATTGCACACAACACGGAGAACCTTAACCATTTTTTAGCCATATTGTCCATAAACCAATCAAACAGTTAATTAATCTATTTTTTAACGTTGACACCCTGATATATCATCGCTATTATGCGCCTCGTTCTCAAGAGAACACAATTCCTCCATAGTTCAGTCGGTAGAACGGCGGACTGTTAATCCGTATGTCACTGGTTCGAGTCCAGTTGGAGGAGCCAAATTTAGAAGAGCCCGCTTTATGCGGGCTTTTTGCTTTTCTAAATAAACTAGTCCCTACTAGCCTTTCATGCTCATCAGCGATATCTATATATAACTATTTATTTTTTATACTTTTTTATCAAAAAAACAACAAAACGGTGCACTCTTGAGCAAACAAACATTTTTTTTGTTTTTTTGCTTTACAAGGGAAAAGAGGATAGCTATTATTCGCCTCGTTCTCACGAGAACACGCTTCCTCCATAGTTCAGTCGGTAGAACGGCGGACTGTTAATCCGTATGTCACTGGTTCGAGTCC
>NZ_CAWPAV010000079.1:0-7706 GCF_963885725.1 Proteus sp. G4380 | reverse complement strand
CTTATAGATATTTTGAGTCTATGATTTGCTTTTCTTTAAATACGACTAAAAATAGTACAAAATGTAAGAATGGTTGTTATTCTATAATAAAACAGATTTACCTATTAGAATCTTTAAAATAAAGATAAAACCATTTTTAATAGTAAAATAAAAAAATGAGCGATTAGAGGAAGCTTTACCATTTTATTTTTATATTGTATTTAATAGAGTGAGGAAGATATTTGAGACATTAAAATCACTATTGTTACGTTAAGTATCAAGATGTTGCAAAGAAATTAAAAAACAATGTTATTATAACAGATATGAATAATTAAACATATTTCTGTACTTCTTCTATAAAATAAGATTTTATGTAACTATATTAATAAACTTTCGCATTCGCTATCATTCAGCCATTCACTTATTATCTAAAATACCCATGTATACTCAAAAAATCCTACAACAGAAAATATCTAATATCACGATCTGGCGTAAAGGTGATAACAGAGCGCCCCATAAACCACTGTTACTCTTATTAGCGCTTTCCGAGTACCGCAAAGGCCATCCACGACTATTTAATTATGGTAATGAAATTCATCAACAGTTATTAGAATTATTGATGAATTTTGGCCCATCTCGCCGTGAGCATTATCCAAATCTGCCTTTCTGGCGATTAGCTCGCGATGGTTTTTGGGAATTGCAACAACCAAAAGAGAGCGATCTATCAAAAGATAATAAGCAACCATCGAAAAATAAATTAATTCAGCAAAATGTGTTAGGTGGATTTGACCAAGAAAGCTATCAGCTTCTTATAAAAAAGCCAAGTTTAATCAATAAGCTAGCACAACAGATTTTAAGTGAACACTTCCCTGATAATGTACAAGAAGTTATTGCTAACCGTCTTGATTTTCCCCTACAAGAAATTCGCCAAAACCGAGATCCCACTTTTAGAAAAAATATCTTACGTGCTTACAATTATCAGTGTGCTATATGCGGTTATAATCTACGTTATGATAGCGCCGTGGTTGGCCTAGAAGCCGCTCATATAAAATGGAAGCAATTCGGCGGCCCATGTACTATCAATAATGGGTTGGCATTATGCACATTACACCACTCTGCCTTTGATATGGGCGCAATCAGTATTGATGATAATATGAAATTATTAGTTTCTAGCGGTGTGAATGGTAATCAAATGGTAGAGCAATTATTTTGGCAATTTTCAAATAAGGTAATTAGCCTACCTAAAAACACAAAAGAGTATCCGAAAGACACATTTATCCATTGGCATCGTGAGCAAGTGTTTAAGCTATAGAATTGAGTTATTGGATATGGACAATCTTCTATAAAACATAAACTCTCAATTAATGTATCGTCAAACCTCAAAAATTTGTTTTCTAAACTCATAACAAATTTTATGATTGATATAGGCTTTCATCACAGATATTGGCTCGCAATAATGGCAATAAATAACAGGGTATTCTAATTCAGCAATAAATAAATCAGTTCCCCCTTGTCCTCTTTTCCCAACATGAACTGATATTAATTTTTGTTCTACTCCAGGAAATACAAAATGAGTTGTAACTTTCACACCATTATTTACTGTAGATTTGACTGCTTTTTCATAAAAAAATTGTTTAACTAAATCAGGCCAACCAGGAGCATCTTTTGGTGTCAAAGCGGTATAATATTTAGCATCAACAACTGCAACTCGTTGATTAGACTTGTCACTAATAACTATATCGGCTCTTTGCCCTTTTTCTGCAACCTCATGATATTTAGAGTTTTGTAGATAATAAGGAACAGGTAATTTTTGATTGTATGCTTTTTCTCCGAGTAGCACTTTATGTAGCATGCTCTCCCACACATTCTGAAAATGACGAGTGCCTACTATCAGTATATTATTGTTCGTACCATCCATGTTTTCAATATACTGTTTTAATAATCTGATTAAATTAATATCTCGTTCAGAATAACTTAAAGTGAGTTCACGATTTAAATGAGCGAGTTGAGTTTCTTGGTCGCCGGAGGGGACAGGCATTTCCTCTAGATTTACATCAAAATGAATCTCTTCACCATTTATAAGCACACCAAATTTTTTCTTAATGTCTCTAATGATTGCAGCATGGATCCTAGCGGTTTCACTATCTGATATATTCTTTATCTGAGATGATTCAAGCTCTAAATAAACAGGAGATGAGTTGGATATAAATGGCATATGTCGAGATACTGTACGGGACCAGTTTGTTTTGCCTTTATTAACCGACTGAATTTTATGCCTCCTGACATATAAACCATTTGTTATGTAGTCTTCAAATATACTGATTGAAGTAAAAATTAAATTTCCCCCAATCAATGTATCACCATCAGTATCTTGTATACCTGTCAATTTGTCTGAATAGTAACGATTTAATGACTGGAACAAATAATGAGCGGCTAACTCTTTATTATCTGTTAACACGCTGTTTACTGGCAAGAAAACTGCTGTAGTCCCAGACCAAGAAAAGAAACCACAAAAACGAACCTTATAATGATCTGGAGCGATTAACCCCATTTCACGCATCTTACAAGACAATTCATCAGGTAACTGACTGATGATAGAACGATCTCTGTAAAATTGAAGGTTACTCATCTCCTTCTGTAACCCCTGTAGTATCATCAGCCGTGTTGCCATTCGAGATAATTAGAGATTCAATTACTTCGCTGAAAACAGGTTTTTTACCCTCAATGAACTGTTCATGCAATTCACCAAATGTACCAATATTTTTATCAAAAATGATATTCCGTCCCTTATGACGTAATACATCATCCCAGAGATACACAAACAGTTTTCCGCTGATTGCTTCATTAGATGTCTCACTATTTGATAATTCAGTACTACTGAGAAAAAATGGGCCGATTAAGCGATCTTCTGGAACTTTCATTTCTTTCAGTTGATGATTGACCACTTTATTAGCAAAATCTTTCCAAGTGATATAATAAACACCCTGAGTAGTCATAATTCGCAGTTTTTGTGAACTAACTGCAGGGTTCTCAAAATCAAGCTTCATATATCTAAATGACCAACGTCTTTTAAATGCAGTATCCAAAGGCATAACGGCTTGGTCGCTACTATTCATAGTTGCAAGTAAAGACAAATTTGCAGGTATTGATAATTTTGAACGTTCATCTAGACCCTCAGCTTTAAGTTGATCATTAATGTAAGCCTGCATATCAGGATCAGTGAAATCAATTTCGTACTTGCTTGCCCCGTTTTCTCTATCTAAGAGTTGAAACAATTCGCCAAATACCGCAGCAGCAGGTGCTCGATTAATTTCTTCAATAACTAGATAAACATTTTGCTCTGGATTCTTTAGTGCTTCAAGTAATGCTGTGGTAAAAGGGCCGGGTCTGAAAGCATAAGTAATAGAACCACTTACATTTGTTGGCTTCAAAGAACCAATAAAATCTGAATTTTGTGTATCAGGATGGAAAACGGTAACAATTTTTCTATCACCTTCTGTTAGCTCATTAAGCTGGTGGCTTTTACCTGTACCTGGTGCTCCATAATAGATATAGTTACATCCTACTTTGGCTGGTTTAGTAGAAAGTAAATGTATTATGCTTGAAGTATCTTCATCTAAATATTTAACTGGCTCTTTACTCAAAGTTTCAAAATAACGCCTTAAGTCTTCGGATGCTGTAAACGCCTTAACAATAGTTAAAAGTCGAGATGAATTGGCAACAATAACTCGAGCAGCTAAATCAAAAGATGATTGAAATGCATCGCCTCTATCCAATGTTTTACCATTCATTTGATCTGTTTTTTTAAGTGGTTGAAACCACCAGTCTCGGTCCGTTAAAAATCGCTCAAATAATGTAGCATCGCTAGGCTCCATCGCTTTCAAGAATAATTTGGTATCATTGGCGATTTCAGTTGCATTATTAAGTTCTTCAGATGGTAACTTATTTAAAAAATCTTTGATCGAGGCGCTGCTATGTTCTTTATTTTTTAAAAATTCTCTGAGTTCTTTAATTTTTTGCTGATATTCAACGCTTCATCTAACTCCCAGAAGGTTGCTCCATACCAAAGCAGGGAAGACGGTAAATCTGTACGAAGACCATTCTCATTTATTAATAATATTGAAAATGGCTGAATCTCAAATGAAGATCGAGGTTCAACTTCCGCTAATGCATTCTTCAAAAGTAATGCTAAAACCGAATCTATATGTATATCACTACGATGGTTTAAGTTATCAAAAGACGCTCGACATTGATGTATTACATCATTCAAATTTTTTAGCACAATTCACCTTGCCTGTTTAGATATACAGTGCTAATATCGCCGGGAGTAAAACCGGATAAGTAGGCACGTATGACAATTGAAATCCTAGATAAAGCAGAATATATCAGACTATTGAGAAAAAAACTTGGATTAGGTCCAACAGAAATGGCAAATCTTCTAGGTATGAATGCGACAGGAGAAAGAACTATACGTGGTTGGGAAAATGGTGAACATACTCCAACACCTGCAAAATGGCAAAGCATACTTGACTTGGAAAAATCGTTAGCCAAACATTCAAAAAATGCACCATTCAAACAAAAATCTTTAGAAGAGGCTGATTTTACTTTTATTGATTTATTTGCAGGGATCGGAGGGATACGTTTGCCATTCCAAAATCTTAATGGACACTGTGTATTTTCATCCGAATGGGATAAATTTTCTCAAAGAACGTATTTAACGAATTATGGAGAAATGCCGAACGGAGATATCACTCAAATCTCAGCAAAAGATATTCCTGACCATGATATATTATTAGGTGGCTTCCCTTGTCAAGCATTCTCACAAGCTGGATTAAAGCAAGGTTTTAACGATACTCGAGGAACAATGTTTTTTGAAATACAGCGAATACTTGCAGAAAAAAAACCGAAAGCATTCCTCTTAGAGAATGTAAAACAGCTTCAAGGGCACGATAAAGGACGAACACTACAAACTATAATTAACATATTACAAGGGAAGCATAATCAAGCTATACCTGATGATGTTCCAATGAGTGAAGAAGCACGTCATGCACTCTCTATAAAACTTAATTATTGGGTTGATTTTAAAATACTACGCGCTGCAGATTTTGGCATCCCTCAAAATAGAGAACGAATTTTCATCGTAGGCTATGACAGGGATTATTTTAAAAATATAGACTTTGATAGCCTATTTAAATGGCCTATTCCACCAAAATCAGATACTCGAGTTGGAGATATTCTTCAACCACAGGAAGAATTAGAAGCCGAGATCAAAAAAATAGGTAAAGACAAATATACTATTTCTGACCAACTATGGAATGGGCATAAAAAAAGAAAAGAAGAGCATAAGATAAAAGGGAATGGGTTTGGTTATACATTATTTAATTCCGAAAGCGAATATACAAATACAATCAGTGCTCGCTATTATAAAGATGGCTCAGAGATCTTAATTGACCAAAGCCACCTTGGTAAAAACCCTAGAAAATTAACGCCTAGGGAGTGTGCGAATCTTCAAGGATTCCCCAAAAACTATATTGTCGATGCTGTATCTCAAGGGCAAATTTATAAACAATTTGGTAATTCTGTGTGTGTTAAAGTAGTAGAGGCTGTTGCTACAAAAATGATTGAGACACTATTAGTTCTTTCAAAAAAGAATTGATTTTTACAAAATTTTGGTGAGTTATACTTATATAGCTCACCAAGGAATTAATGTGTTTCTGTATAATTTATTTTTCTGATCTATAAAATTAGTTCTGCCCAAAATTTATCATCACTACCAATTCCAAAAACTAATGTGCTACCCGCTCTAGCTTGATCCATCACTGTATTGGTTTGGAAATAAAGACGGTATTCAGAACGAGATTCATGATTTTCTCTAGCATCATACCAAGTAACTAAAGATTCTACATATCCATCTTCTCCCCTAAGAGAAAATTTAACAGGAAAAGTTTTTCTTTCTCGGCCTAATATACTCCTTAATTGAGAAACACCATTCAATTCATGCTGATTTGAGCTAGAAGGAAGGGCTTCTACCGCTGACAAAGTTTTCACACATGAAGGACTTAAGTTTAATGCACCTATCATAAAAAACCTTTTTATATCCAGATAAAGTGATATATATTAAACAGGTTTTATAATATTTCTCAGATCATTATCAATAATCTGTAAAAATAACTTATCACGCCAAATACTAACATCTTTTCTTTACCGCCAAAGCGATAACAAAAGCGCCAATATTTAGAACCATTGGAGTGAACCAGAAGAAATAGTCCGTTACCATCTGTCAGCTTATATACTTTATCTTCAGATTTTGCAGAACGAACCTTAGTATCGGAAAGTGCCATTTTAACTATCCTCGCAGCCGAATTGCGAGTACAAAACTTTATCGAATCGACATATACCCGCAAATGTACCCACATCATTAACTTGATGTCGGTTGAGTTGAGTATACGTTGGTAGAGTTAAAATGCGAGGAAAGCCTTGTAAAACAGGGATTTTAGATACAAAAAAAGACGTCTGTTGACGTCTCTTGATGTTCTTATGGTGCGAAGGCCGGACTCGCTTTTAATATGCAATACATTGTTTTTATTGATTATAAATTTAAAGACAAATTTTTGTATACTTAAATGTATACTCATTGGTTTGAGGTTTGAAAAGTGAGTTACTTAATTCCATGACTGCCTTAAATAAACCATCATCATAATACCACCTTTATTCTGTATATTGGAAACAATTCAAAAAACAGTTGAGTTCAAGATAGCTTAGTACCGAGCAAAAATATGTTTATTATTAATGCGATGCTAGCTGAGTAGCTAGCATCTTCAACCTCTTTTCAATAGTATTTTACTAAAATATACCTCATCGATTTAATCGTAGCTTATCAAACACTAGTTTTTTGACATTCCGATATTTTTAAGAGATTTTTTATCAAATGGAATACAGTTTTCCGCTAATCTCTTTAATTCATTACTAACTTTGTCATCTTCTTTTTTATCAAAAAAATAATTCGATAAACTATTTCCATAAGGCGTGACTATATCTTTTGGACATACTAAATTAGTTTCTCCAAATGAATACATAGATACACCCTCAATAGTAAATCTATTGCTATCTTTTATAGTCCGTTTGTTCCATAAGTCTAATTCAAACAATTCTTCAGGATATTCCTTGTTATCCACAACATATGTGCGCGGGCTTTCATTCTTTATACCTGAAAGTTTCATTGTTGCATTTATAATTATAGAAGGGATAGATGGGATAAGCATTGATATAATGAAAATGAATAAAACTAAACAGCCTGAAATAGAAGTAATAATTGAAAACCAACTTTTTTCATTCATACCTCTGAAATAGATAAAACAAGGAATAACAGAGTTAACGATAATAAATTCAAAAATAAAAAATAAATATACAGCTTGTATCCAAGCACTCTCACCATTAGATTTAAGCCCTTTTGTTACCATATAAAAAGAAAATGAGTAAAAAGCCAATATTAACAAAAGTATAAATGGAATTAGCACATATATTTCTATTTTTTTCCATCTAGCTTTCGATGATTTTTTGAATGATAAATCTTGACTTACTATTTTTTTAAGACCTCTATAATAAAGAGCCCATCCTGTAAAAACTAAAACAAAAAGTAAAAATAATTTGAGATACAAGCTATAATAGTCATTACTAAAAAATAACGAAACTATAAAAAATAAGTTAGCCACTGTTGCTATTATAAG
>NZ_CAWPAV010000078.1:0-10437 GCF_963885725.1 Proteus sp. G4380 | reverse complement strand
GGCGAGAAATTGTGGGGGAAAATTCCCCCACAAAGCTATTTATCGCAAGATAAATTCGCTTGAACTAGGGTGTTACCGCTGCTGATATTAAAAGAGCACAATCTTTCATGTCTCAGTAGAGTAAAACACAAAACTGTAATACATACAGTAATCAGCCCAATAAGGGCAAGCTTAGTCATTTCTCTTGACACTCCTTGTTAAAGGAGACAGAATCAAGTTGTTTGGGACTTGAGACTGCCTCGAATTTTATGTAAATAGAATTCGGGGCTTTCGTCTTTTTGGTCCTTGCAAATGCTTGAACCAAAATGATCCAAGCACCCGCCTGTATACTAACAGAAAATAGCCGTGTGTCTCTGTTTATTTTGGCAAAACAAAGCTAAAAAGATTTATTAAATCAATGGGTTATTTTGTTTTATAAGTGGGGTTTGTAATGTGTTTTTTGATTTATCAACCATTATAAAAAAACGCCAGTGATAATCTGGCGTTTTTATAATTTATTGAAGTGAATTCAATAATTAGGCATTTTCTTGTTGGCTTGCTTGAATTGCAGTTAATGCAACAGTGTAGACGATATCATCGACTAACGCGCCACGAGAAAGGTCGTTAACAGGTTTACGCATACCTTGTAACATTGGTCCAATGGAAACCAAGTCTGCTGAACGTTGTACTGCTTTATAGGTAGTGTTACCGGTGTTTAGATCAGGGAAGATAAACACAGTTGCTTTACCCGCAACAGGTGAGTTTGGTGCTTTAGATTTAGCAACGTCAGCCATTACAGCCGCATCGTATTGTAAAGGACCATCAATAATCAGATCTGGACGTTTTTCTTGTGCTAAACGAGTTGCTTCTCGCACTTTTTCAACGTCACTGCCAGCACCTGAGTTACCTGTAGAGTAAGAGATCATCGCAACGCGTGGGTCGATACCAAACGCTTTTGCTGAGTCTGCAGATTGAATAGCGATTTCAGCCAGTTGTTCTGCGGTTGGATCTGGGTTAATTGCGCAGTCACCATAAACATAGACTTGTTCTGGTAATAGCATAAAGAACACAGAAGACACTAATGAGCTACCGGGTGCAGTTTTAATTAACTGTAGTGGTGGGCGAATAGTGTTAGCGGTTGTATGAACAGCGCCAGAAACAAGACCATCAACGACGCCTTTTTCTAACATTAAGGTACCGAGAACAACGTTATCTTCTAACTGTTCACGAGCAACAACTTCTGTCATACCTTTGTTTTTACGCAGTTCAACTAAGCGAGGTACATAAATTTCACGTACTTCTTTAGGATTGATGAGTTCAATACCTGTACCTAATTCAACACCTTGTGCCGCAGCAACACGACGAATTTCTTCAGGATCACCTAATAGTACACAGGTTGCGATACCACGTTCAGCACAAATAGACGCGGCTTTAACGGTACGAGGTTCATCACCTTCAGGTAATACGATGCGTTTTTTCGCCTTACGAGCTAATTCCGTTAATTGATAACGGAATGCTGGTGGTGATAAACGATTAGGACGTTCAGAGTTTGCTGTCAGTGAATCAATCCATTGGTTATTGATATGTTGAGCAACATAGTTCTGAATTTTTTCGATACGCTCATGGTCATCTGCTGGCACTTCTAAGCTAAAGCTTTGCAGATTTAATGAAGTCTGCCAAGTGTTTGAATTAACCATAAAGATAGGTAGACCAGTCTCAAATGCACGCTCACACAATTGTTTAATTGGTGCATCGATTTGGTAACCACCTGTGAGTAAGATAGCACCGATTTCAACGCCATTCATTGCAGCAAGACATGCTGAAACTAAAACATCTGGGCGATCGGCAGAAGTGACAAGCAATGAACCTGGGCGGAAATGCTCTAACATATGTGGAATACTACGAGCACAGAAAGTCACAGACTTAATACGACGAGTTTCAATATCACCCTTATTGATGATAGTCGCATTTAAGTGTTTTGCCATATCTGTAGCACGAGTAGCGATTAAATCGAAGTTCCATGGAATGCAACCCAATAAAGGAAGTGGGCTATTTTTTTCGATGGTATTTAAATCGACATTAGAGATAATCGCTTTGCTTGAGTCATCAAAAATTTCTGATAAATCAGGGCGAGTACGACCTTGATCATCCACAGGGGCATTTAATTTATTAACAATCACACCTGTGATATTTTGATTTTTTACACCACCAAATTCAGCACGAGCAAATTCAATGCGCTCTTTTAACTGCTCAGCGGTGTTGTTGCCTAATGCAGTAACGAAAACAATTTCAGCACCTAATGTTTTGGCAATCTCATAGTTTAAAGATTGTGCAAAAGGGTGCTTACGCATTGGCACTAAGCCTTCAATCAGTACAACTTCTGCATCAGCAGTATTTTCGTGATATCTAGCAACAATTTCTTCCATCAGAACATCTTTTTTATTGGAGCTGAGTAATGACTCAACGTAATCCATATTTAAAGGTTCTGCGGATTGAATTGTGGAGTGAGAGCGGATAATCGCAGTGGTTTGATCTAATGCGCCTTTAACACGAGGCTGTGCGATAGGTTTGAATACACTAAGGCGAACGCCTTTTTGTTCCATAGAACGGATTACACCCAAGCTGACGCTGGTTAAACCTACGCGTGTATCAGTTGGGACTAGCATAATTGTACGGGACACGGAAACCTCTTTAAATATCGGTTGCTCGTTATGTGAAACAGTACTGCCAGCATAACACTGGCAGTACATCAAAAAACTTAAGCGGTCAGGCGGCTAGCATCCTGAGCGATAACTAACTCTTCGTTAGTTGGGATAACAACAGCAAGACGGCTGTTATCGGTAGTGATGGTGCCTGATTTACCGAAACGTGCATCTAAGTTACGCTGATGATCAACTTCAAAACCTAATAGAGCGAGTTTTTTCAGTGATAATTCACGAACCATTGCTGCATTTTCACCGATACCACCAGTGAAGATAATGGCATCTAAACGACCTTCCATCAGTGCACAATAAGAACCGATGTATTTCGCTAAGCGATGGCAGTAAACGTCCATTGCACGTTTAGCATCAGCTTTTGTTTCGTAGTTATCTTCAACATAACGGCAGTCACTAGTAACTTCCGTTAAACCTAATAAACCAGATTCTTTAGTGAGCAGTTTATTAATATCTTCAACGCTCATACCTAAAGTATCATGTAAATGGAACACGATAGCAGGATCGATATCACCACTACGAGTACCCATGACTAAACCTTCTAATGGTGTTAAACCCATAGAAGTATCAACACATTTACCGTTAACAATAGCAGAAACAGAACCACCATTACCTAAATGGCAAGTGATTACGTTCAGTTCATCAACAGGTTTATTTAACATTTTAGCTGCTTCACGGGAAACAAAGAAATGGCTAGTTCCGTGAGCACCGTAACGGCGGATGCTGTGATCTTTATATAAGCTGTATGGCAGAGCATACAGATAAGCTTCTTCTGGCATTGTTTGGTGGAATGCAGTGTCAAATACTGCCACCATTTTATTAATTAAATGAGGGAAGGCTTTACGCGCTTCTTCAATACCAATAAGGTGAGCTGGGTTATGTAATGGGGCAAATGGAATAGCCGCCTCAATACCTTTGATGACTTCGTCAGTAATGACGACAGATTTAGTAAATTTCTCGCCACCGTGAACAATACGATGACCAATTGCTGCGATTTGTTGTGAAAGTTCTGGTTTTTCAGCCAGAATAGTATTAACAATAAAGTTTAATGCTTCGCTGTGGGCAGCACCAGCGCCTAAAGCCGCTTCATGTTTCTGACCATCCATTTTCCACTTCAGGCGGGCTTCAGGAAGGTTGAAGCACTCAGCCAAGCCTGAAAGGAATTCTTCACCATTTTCTGGGTTAATAATTGCAAACTTAAGAGAAGAACTACCGCAGTTCAGTACCAGCACCAGCTTACTTGACATGGAATTACCTATTTATCTTGTTGTCGTAGTGTCTTTTATATTATAAAGACGATGGTTAATAAAACGTCACTCATAAAAGCCTATCGCATTACTATGATGACATTAATGATACGCATCATGCTTAGGGTAAAAAACTTGATGCTAATTATAGTTGCCAATCATCAATTGGACGATTTTTATTCACCCCAAAGTTTTTGCCCGAAAATCGGCGAAAAGGGTTGAAAATCACGCCGGCAAACAAAATATAGCGCTTTATTGCCACAAACCTTTAGAATGAGCACAGGATACAGAGTAAAGGCAACAAAGACAAAATATACTTAATTCTACTAAAAGATTTTTATTCTTTATAGATGTTTTTTAAAAGTTATAGAAAAAATTGATTGAGGTCATTATGAATGAACCGACAGTGACTCCCCCAGGTTTCTTCAAAAAGTTACGCCTAGGGAACGAGTATCTAAAAACCTGGCCGGTTGAGAAGCAATTAGCCCCAGTTTTTCCTGAAAATAGAATGATAAAAGCAACGCGTTTTGGCATACGTTATATGCCTCCTATCGCTATTTTTACATTAACCTGGCAAATTGCATTAGGTGGCGATTTGGGGCCGGCGATCACTACTGCACTTTTTGCCTGTAGCCTGCCAATGCAAGGATTATGGTGGTTAGGAAAACGCGCTGCAACGCCATTACCCGCTGTGTTACTCAATTGGTTTTATGAAATTCGTGAAAAATTTGAGCAAGCGGGTATAGCATTAGCCCCAGTAGAAAAGACGCCAACCTATCTCTCATTAGCGCATTTGCTTAAACGTGCTTTTAAGCAACTTGATCGCTCTTTTCTTGATGATGTGTAGAACATTTGTTCTACCTTCTTCATGGGTTATTTAATGGATTAAAATTACCCCTGTTTAGATCAAAAAACGTGTTGTTAGCACTACTCAAGTGTTTTGATTAATGCCATGCTCTCTTCAATAATTTCTTTGGAGAATTAATGATGGAAATGACACACGCACAACGCTTGATCCTCTCTAATCAATATAAAATGATGACTATGATGGATCCTGATAACGCTGAACGTTATCGTCGCTATCAGACAATTATTGAACGTGGTTATGGATTACAATTACGTGAATTAGACCGCGATTTTGATGAGATGTCAGAAGAGACCTGCCGAACCATTATTAACATCATGGAAATGTACCATGCATTGCAAGTTTCTCGAGAAAATTTAAAATCACCAGAAATGCCGGATGCTCGTCGAGTGGCATTTATGGGCTTTGATGCAGCAACAGAATCTCGTTATCTTAGCTATGTACGCTTTATGGTCAATACTGAAGGGCGATATACGCATTTTGATAGTGGTAGTCATGGTTTTAACTCTCAAACGCCTATGTGGGAGAAATACCAAAGAATGCTGGCTGTTTGGTTAGCCTGTCCACGTCAATATCACCTAAGCAGTGTTGAGATCCAACAAATACTGAATGCGTAATTATTAACGCATCATGATAAGGTAGGCATAAAATATGACAATCACCTGTAAAGGCTTTCTTTTTGATTTAGATGGTACATTAGTTGATTCATTGCCTGTTGTTGAATACTGTTGGGCACTATTTGGTGAGCGAGTAGGGGTATCAACACAAGAAATTAATAACTATATCCATGGAAAGCCGGCCATTGAGTCGATTCGTCATTTTATGCCTAATGCCACGCAAGCACAGATTGAAGAGACTTTTCGTTGGCTAGAAAAGTTAGAAGCGACACAAACAGAAGGATTAGCCCCTCTTCCGGGGGCTATCGAACTCATTAATCGCTTAAACGACTTAGCGATCCCTTGGGCAATTGTCACCTCAGGCACAGTACCAATTGCCTCTACTCGTCAGTCAGTTACAGGTATTCCTGAGCCTAAACATTGGGTGACGGCAGAATGTATCACTCAAGGGAAACCCAACCCTGAGCCTTATCTTTTAGGGGCAAAAAAATTAGGCTTAGCTCCCAAAGAGTGTGTGGTTTTTGAAGATGCTGCTGCAGGTATTTATTCTGGTTTAGATGCCGGGTGTCAGGTTATTGCCGTACATGCTCCGATTTCCCTTCCTCGTCGTAATGAAATTGATTTAATCATTGATTCATTAAATGATTTACAAATTGACAAAGAAAATCAACAAGTCGTTATTAAGCATAAATGTTAATCATTTATTTGATCATATAACGAGATTTATATTGGTAAAAATGGTCTACTTATCAATGCAGTGAATTGACGTATTAATCTGTTTTCACTTATTGCTGATCGAGGCCATTTTGAATAGCGAATTATTATGGGTTTTAAGCCTGCTATTGATAGCTATTGTCCTTTTTACGACCAACAAAATCCGCATGGATGTGGTCGCTTTACTTGTCATCGTCGCTTTTGTTCTTAGCGGCACTCTCTCATTAAATGAAGCCACGGTAGGATTTAGCGATCCGAACGTATTACTGATTGCGGCCCTTTTTGTTATTGGGGAAGGATTAGTAAGAACAGGTGTGGCATATCAAATGGGAGATTGGCTAGTACGAGTTGCGGGTAGTAGCGAAGTAAAAATGCTGGTGCTATTAATGATCTGTGTTGCAAGTTTAGGGGCTTTTATGAGCTCGACAGGGGTGGTGGCTATTTTTATTCCTGTGGTGCTCAGTGTGGCGGCACGGATGAAAACTTCTCCCAGTCGATTAATGATGCCT
The DNA here is from genome assembly GCF_963885725.1 of Proteus sp. G4380. Lineage (NCBI taxonomy): Bacteria > Pseudomonadati > Pseudomonadota > Gammaproteobacteria > Enterobacterales > Morganellaceae > Proteus > Proteus sp. G4380. Next base: position 3,792 of record NZ_CAWPAV010000078.1, on the reverse strand, counting down.
CTTGGCTTTGCGGGGTTAATTAGTGGTTTAATGACCCTAGTTGCGACACCGCCTAATATGGTGGTTAATAGTGAATTAGTTAGGGAAGGGCTACCCAGTTTTCAGTTTTTCTCTATTACCCCAATAGGGATCGCTGTATTAGTTGCGGGTGTGTTATATATGCTGGTGGTACGTCGTTGGTTAGGTTCAAGTGAAGGGGGTAAGCAAAAAGAGGTTTATCGTCGTACTTTTCGTGATCTTATCCGTGATTACCAATTAGCAGGGCGTGCACGTCGCTTAGCCATACGTAAAGGTTCACCACTGATTGGTCACTCTCTAGATGAATTACATTTACGCTCTCGCTATGGAGCAAACGTTGTCGGTATTGAACGCTGGAGGCGTTTTCGGCGTGTTATGGTCAGTGCGACAGGAGGCACTGAATTAAGAGAGCGAGATGTCCTATTAGTGGATATGTCAGCAAGTGAGGTAGATTTACGAGAGTTCTGTCGTGAACAAATGTTAGAGCCGATGGTGTTACGTGGAGAGTATTTTTCTGAGCAATCTCGTGATGTGGGATTAGCAGAAGTCTCTATGAACCCTGACTCAGAATTATTAGGAAAATCATTAAGAGAAATCAAATTCCGTACACGTTATGGGCTAAACGTTGTGGCTATTCGCCGTGAAGGGAGTGCTTTACCGGGGAAAATTGTTGATGAGCCATTACGTCTAGGAGATGTGTTACTGGTTATTGGTGATTGGAAATTAATTCGTATACTTTCGACAAAACCGCGTAATTTTATTGTATTAAATTTAGCGGCTGAAATTGATACTGTTGCACCGGCCTCATCGCAAGCACCACATGCACTTTTTTCATTAGCATTAATGGTTGCATTAATGGTGACCAATGAAGTACCTAACTTTATTGCCGCGTTAATTGCTTGCTTATTGATGGGAAAATTTCGCTGTATAGATATGGAAAGTGCTTATCGTTCTATTCATTGGCCAAGTATTATCTTGATTGTCGGGATGATGCCTTTTGCGGCTGCATTGCAAAAAACTGGGGGTATCGAGCTTATCGTTAATGGACTTATGGATGTAGCAGGGAATGCTGGGCCACAGGTTATGTTAGTCTGTTTATTTGTACTTTGTGCCACTATTGGTTTATTTATCTCTAATACGGCAACGGCGGTGTTAATGGCACCGATTGCAATAGCAGCGGCCCATCAAATGAATGTCTCTCCGTTACCTTTTGCAATGGTTATTGGTGTTGCTGCATCGGCGGCGTTTATGACACCTGTATCATCCCCGGTTAATACCCTGATCCTTGAGCCTGGTGGTTATAAATTTGCTGATTTTATTAAAATAGGGGTGCCTTTTACCATCATTGTGATGTTGATTAGCGTTTTCTTAATACCGCTATTATTCCCATTTTAATCGGTTATCTTTTGTAAAAACGCCGTTTAGTTTCATTTATTATAAACGGCGTTTTTGCGACTTACTCACTGATCTCATCTAGGGATAAACTAAAGCCCGGTACAAACACTTTCATAAAATAGTCCATCTCAGGGCTATGTCTTTCTGCTAACGTTTTTTCTAAACGATTTTTGGCCAAATTAAATTCGCTATTACCCGCAGCTAACTCTTCAAGGCATTTTAAATAGGCACATAAACTATCAGCTTGTTTGACAATAAAAGTTTCTTCCTCACTATGTAATTGCTCATCGATAAGAGGGCGAAAATCTTCTTGTAACTCTTCGGGTAACATTTCAATCAATTTTTGCTGAGCATATTTTTCTATTTTTTTATATTCATGAGCAATTTGTGGATTGTGGTATTTAATAGGAGTTGGCATATCACCGGTGATAACCTCACTGGCATCATGGTACATTGCTTGTAGTGCAATACGCTCGGCGTTGACATTGCCATCAAATTTACGATTTTTAATCACCGCTAATGCATGGGCAACAAAAGCCACTTGTAAACTATGCTCAGAGACATTTTCTTGGCGAATATTACGCATCAGAGGCCAGCGTGTAATTAGCTTTAAACGAGAAAGGTGGGCAAAAAAGTAACTCATAATATCTCCCAATAGCGTGATTGAAGAGATTATTGTGAGTGGATAGACACTAGATGTAAACGGTGATCAGTAAGAAAATAAAAAAACGCAATATAACCTCAGTGATATTGCGTTTTATCTTTATTAATAATAACTATTGATGATAGCCGACAATAAAACGACTAAATTTTTGAATCGCCATTTCTAAATCATTCTCACGAGGGAGTGTCACAATACGGAAATGATCAGGGTGAGGCCAGTTAAATGCAGTACCTTGCACTAATAAGACTTTTTCTTGTAATAGTAAATCGAGGATCATTTTTTGGTCATCTTTAATACTATAACGATTTAAATCTATTTTAGGGAACATATACAGCGCTCCCATTGGTTTAACGCAAGAAACCCCTGGAATTTGATTGATAAGCTCCCATGCGCGGTTGCGTTGCTCGTATAAACGGCCTCCGGGTAGAATAAATTCACTGATACTTTGATAGCCACCCAATGCCGTTTGGATCGCGTGTTGCATCGGCACGTTGGCACATAAGCGCATAGATGCCAGCATATTTAAGCCTTCAATATAGCCTTTTGCTTGTTTTTTCGGGCCATTAAGTACCATCCAACCTTGGCGGAATCCTGCGACGCGATAGGTTTTCGATAAACCGTTAAAGGTAACAGTTAATAAATCAGGTGCCATTGCGGCGATAGAGTGATGTTGGGCATCATCATAAAGAATTTTGTCATAAATTTCGTCAGCAAAAATAATCAAATTGTGTTGACGGGCAATTTCAACAATTTCCAGCAAAATCTCTTTGCTATATACCGCGCCGGTTGGATTGTTAGGGTTTATAATCACAATACCGCGCGTTCTGGGGGAGATTTTACGACGGATATCATCTAAATCAGGAAACCAACCTTGTTGCTCATCACACATGTAATGAACAGCATTACCCCCAGAAAGAGAAACCGCAGCGGTCCATAATGGGTAATCAGGCGCTGGAACTAGCATTTCATCGCCATCATTTAATAATGCTTGCATAGCTTGTACGATAAGCTCTGAAACACCGTTACCAATATAGATATCTTCAACAGTTACATCACGCATATCACGGGCTTGGTAATGTTGCATGATGGCTTTACGTGCTGAAAAAAGCCCTTTAGAGTCGCTATAGCCTTGAGAGCTAGGTAGGTTACGAATAACATCTACTAAGATTTCATCTGGCGCTTCAAAACCGAAAGGTGCTGGGTTACCAATATTGAGTTTTAATACTTTATTACCTTCTTCTTCCAGACGTTTTGCTTCTTGCAAAACCGGTCCTCGAATGTCATAACAAACATGGTCGAGTTTACTTGATTTTTTTATTTGATTCATAGCACGTTTACCTAATCGGGTATGACTTTATCTACATAGCGACATTTATATTTCTCATACACATCTTGGGAAGATATAAATGAAAAGGCTGTCCCAGCAAATTAACTGTTCTATCACTCTACTCTTACACTACAAACTTTTGAAGATGCTAGATAATTTTTGGTGTAAAAGGTCAGTTTATTCTAAAGAACTTATTTTGATGACTGAAAGTATCACTTAATCTGGTGGTATGTTCTTATTTTGAATAAAAATCAAAAATATTATGCTGGTGAAGAGAGGGTTTTTAGTGCGTTTTTTAACAATAACCAGATGTGAGAGGGAAGTTGATAAGATGTTGCATAATCAATTATTGAATAATTTTATCGGATTTGTATTATCTTACTTAATA
>NZ_CAWPAV010000077.1:0-4655 GCF_963885725.1 Proteus sp. G4380 | reverse complement strand
CAACGTGGCCGATAGTACCAACGTTAACGTGCGGTTTTGAACGTTCAAATTTTTCTTTAGACATTTAAATTGTCCCTCTAAGACACGGAATCGGTGGTTACACCACATCAACCAAGCAGTAATTAAACTAGCGATTAGCTATGCTTGTTAAGATTTTTAATCAGGAAGGCAAGAACATTGGGGAGTGGTGCTGATAGGCAGATTCGAACTGCCGACCTCACCCTTACCAAGGGTGCGCTCTACCAACTGAGCTATATCAGCACATCTGGAGCGGGCAGCGGGAATCGAACCCGCATCATCAGCTTGGAAGGCTGAGGTAATAGCCATTATACGATGCCCGCAGAACTCGGCTACCTGACTTAAAATCAGCTTTGTATTCTACTCAAGTGTTCACGATTTGAAAACACTTAAGTAAGGAATTAATGGTGGTGGGAGAAGGATTCGAACCTTCGAAGTCTGTGACGGCAGATTTACAGTCTGCTCCCTTTGGCCGCTTGGGTATCCCACCAAATCTAAATTTTAAATGGTGCCGGCACCAAGAGTCGAACTCGGGACCTACTGATTACAAGTCAGTTGCTCTACCAACTGAGCTATGCCGGCTAAGTGGTGCGCATTCTAGGAGGACTTTCGTCATGATGCAACAAAAAAATTGCGATATTTGTTCTTTTGCTTAGATTTTGTTCATTTTTGTATGTATTGTTGATTTTTTAGGAAAAAAACGACCAAAATGACAGCAAAAAAATCAAAGAAAATCCAACGCAATATTCTCTCTACAATCCTAGATTTATCACTAAACAGTAAAATTCACCTAAAAGAATTATTTTTACGCTTTTATTCTACGCTTATTTTTATTTTTTATGACTATTTTTTGTACTTTTTTTACAAATTTATTCAGTTCGCGTCAAAAAAAGCAGAAAAAAAGTAAAAAATCTCTACGCCTCTGCCACATCACTCGTTATGATGCTGTTTATTTTTTATCGGATACGGGTGTTTTAAACAGCCTGTCCAACCTGCGAATACTAGGCAGATGTTGGCTTATGAATAACAAAGAACGCTTTACAACCCCTTATTTAGAATTTGATAGAAAGCAGTGGGCTACGTTAAGGAATTCGGTCCCCTTAACATTAACAGAAACAGAAATTGCCGACCTTAAAGGCATTAATGAAGAAATCTCAATTGATGATGTCATTGAAATTTATCTTCCATTATCAAGGTTGTTAAATTTCTATATCAGTTCAAATTTACGTCGTCAGGCTGTCTTAGAACAGTTTTTAGGCACAAATAACGCCAAAATTCCTTATATCATTGGTATAGCGGGTAGCGTAGCGGTGGGTAAAAGTACGACTGCCCGTTTACTTCAAGCTTTGCTAACTCGTTGGCCTGAACATCGGAAAGTGGATTTGATTACCACTGATGGTTTTTTATTACCTAATGCGGAATTAAAAAAACGCGGAATAATGAAGAAAAAAGGGTTTCCTGAATCCTATGATATGCATAGTCTTGTCTCTTTTGTCTCTGATATTAAATCGGGCAAAAAGCAAGTGACTGCACCTGTCTATTCTCATTTAGTGTATGACATTATTCCAGACAAAAAACAGGTCATTGAGCAACCCGATATTTTGATCCTTGAAGGACTCAATGTATTACAGAGTAATCAAGACTACCCTCATGATCCACATAATGTTTTTGTATCAGATTATGTCGACTTTTCCATTTATGTTGATGCAGATGAAGCATTATTGAAACATTGGTATATCAGCCGATTTTTAAAATTCCGTGAAGGGGCATTTACCGATCCCGAATCCTATTTCAATAATTATTCCAAACTGAGTCGCGAAGAATCTATTGAGATCGCGTCTTCCATTTGGCAAGAAATTAATGGCTTAAACCTAAAGCAAAATATTTTACCAACCCGTGAAAGAGCCAGTTTGATTATGACTAAGGGTGATAACCATTCGGTTAAAAGCGTTAGATTACGTAAATAAATCTTACCTATTTAGAGAATAGATAAATTATCAATTCTCACCCTATAAATAGGCGGATTAAATTTAAATATGCTCTCTTTACCTATTTTAGAGAGCATATTTTAATATGAAAATTGTAGCAAAATAAACCAATTATGGTGCACTTCGTAGCGATATCTCACCACCAATATAGGGTACTATTTTATTGTTTTGTTCTAAAAGTAACGCCCCTTGCTCATTAATACCTTTAGCGATACCAAAGATCTCTTTGTCACCAATAATTAATTTAACACGCCTATCAATAAAATTATCTAAACTTTTCCAACGTTCAATAAAAGCAGATAACCCCTGTTTTTCAAATTGTACAAATGCTTTTCTTAGCGCATTAGTGATTTCACAAGCCAACTGATTCCTATCTATTTTTATCCCTACCTGCTCTAAATTAATCCATTGTTGGTTTATTGCATCTTTTTGATTGTTACTCATGGCGATATTAATACCAATGCCAGTAACAATATGCGCAACATCACCTGTTTTTCCCGTTAATTCAACCAAGATCCCAGATAATTTTTTATCATTTAAGTAAAGATCGTTTGGCCATTTAACTTTGACACCATTCGCACCAAATTGCTGTAAAACTTCAGCAAGGATCACACCAACAACTAAACTTAGCCCGATTGCTGCAGCAGGCCCTTGATCCAATTTCCAATACATACTGAGATATAGATTACGACCAAAAGGAGAGATCCATTGCCGCCCTCTACGCCCACGCCCTGCAGATTGATATTCAGCAATACAAACATCACCGGAGGTTAATTCACTAATACGCTGTATCATATACTGGTTAGTTGAATCAATAACCGGTATCACACGAGCTGGTGCACCTTGAATGCCTCGATTGACACGTTCACTGTTTAACAGGTTCATCGGTGCATCTAGCTGATAACCCTGACCTGCCACTGTATGAATGTCGATACCCCAGCTACGCAATGTCTTGATATGCTTATTAATCCCTGCCCGTGTCATCCCCAAACTTTCGCCTAATTGTTCTCCTGAATGGAGCTCACCATCAGCAAGGATATTGATGAGTAATAGAGGAGTTGATGTCTCTTTCATGAAATAGCATCCACCGCGTTAATCTCGCCATGCCGTCCAATAAAACGCACTTCCGGCTCTAATTGGACTCCAAAACGTTCAAATACCTTTTGGCGAATATAACTTGCTAAATTAACAATATCGCGCCCACTTGCCTTGCCTTCTTTATTAATTAATACCAATGCCTGTTTTGTATGCACAGCAGCGCCACCGCTCTGATAACCTTTCAAACCACATTGATCAATAAGCCAGCCTGCAGCAAGTTTTACACCATTATGTTGTACATATTGAGGGCAAAATGGATATTTACTTTTTAAGCGTTGTGCAAGTTTTATATCAACAATAGGATTTTTAAAAAAACTACCCGCATTACCTGTAAGAGCAGGATCCGGCAATTTACTTGTCCTCATACCGCATACAGATTCGAATACTATCTGTGGTGTGACTGTTTCTGGTGATAATTTAGCTAAATCACCATAGGTCAAAATAGGTTCCCAATGTTTATTCAGCACTAAACCAACGGCAATAATTGCATAACCTTGCTGATAGTGATGTTTAAAAATACTGTCGCGATAGCCAAATTGGCACTCTTCATTTGTTAAACGCGTGACTTTACCAGTGCTTAACTCAACAATATCAACATAGGCGCAAACGTCTTTTAATTCTTTACCATAAGCACCAATATTTTGTATGGGAGCAGACCCAACATTACCAGGGATTAAAGCGAGATTTTCTAACCCATAAATATGCTTTTCAATTAAGCTCTTTATAAGGTTATGCCAATTTTCACCTGCCCCAACATGAATATGCCATTGTTGCTCATCTTCTGTAATTTCAATGCCAGAAATACAGTTTCTAATCACCGTACCGTTAAAATCTTCAATGAATAAAACATTACTCCCTCCGCCTAAAATAAGAATAGGCAGTTTTTGGTCTTGAGCATTTTGCCAGTACCGACAGAGTTCATCTGTATTCTTTGCCGTTTCTATATGACGAGCATTGGCTTTCAAACCAAATGTATTAAATGATTGCAATGAAATAGGTTCATTCATGAAAGTCGACCTCATTTAGCTGATAGCTTAGTTTAGCAGTCAACCTGCTGTGAGGATAGCGCGAGTGAGCTGTTGGTAGGTAATAAGAGTAAGTTAAAAAGATACCTATATTATTCTAGGTGTGATGATCATTAAGAATAAAGAAAAACAAATGCAAAAAAGCCAACCCATTGGGTTGGCTTTCTCGCCTTATTTAATGCTTAGCAGTTCCCTACTCTCACATGGGGAGACCCCACACTACCATCGGCGCTACGGCGTTTCACTTCTGAGTTCGGCATGGGATCAGGTGGGACCACCGCGCTATGGCCGCTAAGCAAATTCTGTATATAACTATCTGTTTATGTAGTTATCAATAATTTTTTATGGTGCTGATACCCAGATTCGAACTGGGGACCTCACCCTTACCAAGGGTGTGCTCTACCAACTGAGCCATATCAGCACTAGTGGCTTATTGTCACCGGCTGACACAGCCTAAATATTGATGCTTGGCAGTTCCCTACTCTCACATGGGGAGACCCCACACTACCATCGGCGCTACGGCGTT
>NZ_CAWPAV010000076.1:0-553 GCF_963885725.1 Proteus sp. G4380 | reverse complement strand
TTTAATTATAATAAGCAAAATTAGAATAGATTAAAGATAGTCATAAATAGATAAAATAAAGATATCATGATTAGGCTATCAATAGCTAAATTATCATTTTCGATATTAGGATATAATGAAGAAAAATTTCTCTATTTTTCCTTGCTGACCCATTATATCATCAAGTTTTACCAGATACCTTCAGCTAAGTTACAAATTAATCGAGATATCAAGCCACCAACATGCACTATCAATTATTCCTGAAAATGCTAAGTATGCATTAGGCTCTCAACGTAGCGATATTAAAACATCCTGTAATGTAGATACTTTTTTAACATTTACAGTTTCAGATTTGTTTGTAGAAAATAAAGCTAACACATGGAAAAAACTTTAGTGTAATTTTAGAAACCAGAGGAGCAGAAAGTAATGTAATTTATTGATATATAAATAAATTAAAAAACCTCTAAATAAAATATAGATATTCCTGAAGAATTTAGATTATATAGAGCAAGCTACTATTACATTTAGTTTTTGAATTTAACATTTAAACAAAATGAGTAATAAATATCACATT
>NZ_CAWPAV010000075.1:0-2580 GCF_963885725.1 Proteus sp. G4380 | reverse complement strand
AAAAGCATTAAAATTTTCATTACTCATTATTAAAATGGGCAGAAATAACAATATAACCATTAACGAAATGATTATACTTTTATGATAAAAATTCAAACAATAGCTTTACGATTCATTTTAAATAAAACATTTTGTGATATTCTAAATTAGATGAAAATAATAAAATATTTTCAATAACATCATAATTTGATTAAACAGACTAAAATAAAAGAAAATACTTAATTTTAAAACTTAAATAATAATTTAAAAGGGGTATCATAATCCTCTAATTTAATAATTCATTATTCATTCACGAAAAGGAAGAGTAAAATGAAAAAGAATTTTCTCTATTTTACCTTATTTACGGCTATATCAACATCAGCACTGGCTGTAGCTCCTTCAGCTCAATTACAAATCAATGGAGATATAAAACCGCCAACTTGTACAATCAATAGTTCTAACAATACAGAAGTTGTCTTTGACTATGGCCGCATATCACCAAGCTTGATACCACAATCTTCAAACTATCAATATGTGGATATGAAACCAGAAACAAGCATCAGTATTGAATGTGATGCTAAAACTTATTTGACGTTTATACCTACTGACACATATGGTGATGTAGATCTTGATTATAATACTAGTTATGATAGTGCTTGGTTTCGCTTAGTTGATAAAGCCAACCCAGATAAAGCAGTTGGGGCTTCATTTTTTAATTGGAAAGATGCAACTGTTGACGGAAAAACGGCTTTTATAAGCCGAGCAACACCTAAAATAGCTGAACTGGGGAAATCTGTCTTAGTTAAAAATAATATTCATGGGTGGACATCAGAGCAACAAGAGAATGTATCCGCCGCATCTCTTAAATTAGTCTCAGGTGAAATCTTTACCACAAAATTCATGCCAGGAAAAACATCTCATACATTTATTCTTTCTCGTGATGAGTTGGCTAAAAAAGCAATAGATATTAGTAATGGACTCGATTTTATTGGTGAGGCCGTATTAACATTCTCTTTCGGTGTTTAAAAAATTTAACAAAACCACTCTCACTATATTAACAAGCTATTAGCTTGTATACATTAAACGGGTAGAGATCTTTTTTATTTCATTCCCCTCCCGTTTATTGTTTTTATTTTTTATGACTCATTCAATTAACCTACTAATTTTATATTTATCATTTTTATTTCGATCTACTGTAACATATAAAAATATAGAAATAGCGATTAAGACAGTATTATCATTGATTACAAAATAAACCTTGCTAACTCAATGACTAAATACCTTGATCCCTCCACCACAAAAACGGTACTATACGGACACTGAGAAACAGTTAAGCACCCTCTCGCAAAATGTTCCCTTAGTTAAATGGATATAACGAGCCCCTCCTAAGGGCTAGTTACAGGTTCGATTCCTGTAGGGAACGCCAATTATAACAACCTATCATTTTACCCACTGCTTATTCTTGCTATAAAGAATAGGTTCTTTATTAACAACACCCAATGAGAGTTTGGTGATTTAATAAAGCCTTATCAAAAATAATAACCTTTATTGTCGATAATTTGGCCTAAATTCCTATTTCACTGTCTGCACGACAGAAGTAAATCAAATCTATATTCGGTAGCTTATATCACCTGTTATGGACAGGAGAATTTAAATGATACTTTGGCTGATCTCTTTTGGCTTAATTTCAGGTATTACTACATGGTTATTTGGTTTTGGCGGTGGTTTTGTTACTGTGCCCCTACTCTATACTCTGATTCTTACACTTTGGGCGGGTGATAGCTTAGCGGGTGAACATGCTATGCAAATTGCTGTGGCTACCTCTGCGCTCATTATGCTGTTTTCCGCTATTATTACGACCCTAAAACACCATAAGGCGAAAAAAATAGATTGGAAATTAATTATGATCTTATTTTGGGGGATTGCATTCGGTGGGATCTTCGGTGCCTTACTTGCCTCAACCGTCCAAGGTGAATGGATCCGATGGATTTTTATTGGTTATCTATTTCTGACTATCTTAGATTGCTATTTTCGCCCCGGATTTATGGCGCCACGCAAAGAAATACAAAAAGTAACCAACAAAAAAGAAGCGTTAACTGGCACTATTATTGGCATTATTGCAGCTTTTTTAGGTGTAGGTGGAAGTGTTATGACCGTACCTTTATTACGCCGTAGAGGTATGTCAATGACTCAATCGGCTGCAATGGCAAACACATTGACATTCCCTTTAGCATTAACGGCAACACTCACTTATATCTTATTGTCTTTCACTACCCCGTTAGAGGATAGCGCTGGATTTGTTGGCTATATTTGGATAAAAGCAGCCGTTATTCTAATCTGTAGTACATGGATAGGATTAAAAATAGCTGAACGTTTTTTATCACGTATACCGGATAAATGGCATGCGAGAGTTTATCCGCTGTTATTGATATTGGTGTTAGTCGTTATGCTGAACTAACCCGCTAACATACCTCTGAACAAGGCAATTCTTATCTATCTGTATTGCCTTTAATATTTCACACAAAAGTGAAATTGTTACATTTACTCGACTTAATAGTAGCGTATTTTGACACCCTAGACACAACCCAATAACCATTAATA
>NZ_CAWPAV010000074.1:0-24626 GCF_963885725.1 Proteus sp. G4380 | reverse complement strand
GTTGATATCAGCATTCGCTGTATATCCACATTCAAGGCACTCGAATTGACTTTGTGACTGGCGATTTTCCTTTGCTGTATGACCACAGCAAGCGCACTTCTGACTGGTGTAGGCAGGGGGTATTGCCACTACCTGACCACCTCGCCAGAGCTGCTTGTACTCAAGCTGACGGCGCATTTCATACCAGCCCTGCTCCAGTATTGAGCGGTTTAAACCAGATTTAGCTTTTACGTTCCGTCCATGCCGTTCTGTCGTACCTTTTGCCGATTTAGACATGTTACTGACCTTTAAGTCCTCAATGACAATCATTGCATTGAGCAACAGGAAACACCTAGTTAGTTAAAAAACCGCGCCTTATATCCTCGACCTAAAGGACGGGGTTTTACGGTGCTTTGGATAAAATGAAATTATTCTGCCACTATCAATAATAATTTATTGAAAAATTCCGCTAAATTGCTCATTATTCCCAAGTCGGCATATGCCGTCTTTATAGAAGGTAAAACAAACTGTATGGAATGGATCGTAGATCCGACGATATGGGTAGGTCTTTCCACCCTTATTGTTCTCGAAATCGTACTTGGTATTGATAACCTTGTTTTTATTGCTATTCTAGCAGATAAACTCCCAGCAAAATTAAGAGATAAAGCACGTATCACAGGATTATTGTGTGCTCTTATTATGCGGATTGTACTGCTATTTAGTCTCTCTTGGCTTATCACCCTAACCAAACCTCTTATCACACTGTTTGATCATCCTTTCAGTGCCAGAGACTTAATCATGCTCCTCGGAGGGATATTCTTACTTTTCAAAGCCACAATGGAGCTTAATGAACGGCTAGAAGGTAAAGATCATAACGAGGGAAAACAACGTAAAACCACGAGTTTTTGGTCTGTTGTTGCGCAAATTATTGTACTAGATGCTGTATTCTCTCTAGACTCTGTTATCACTGCGGTAGGGATGGTTGACCATCTCGGCGTTATGATTGCTGCTGTAACTATTGCGATGTTCTTGATGATCCTCGCAAGTAAGCCATTAACCACATTTGTCAATAATCACCCAACTATTGTTATTTTATGTTTAAGCTTCTTATTGATGATTGGTTTTGCCTTAGTTGCAGAAGGGTTTGGCTATCCAATACCTAAAGGCTATTTATACGCTGCCATTGGTTTCTCTATTATGATAGAGATATTTAACCAACTCGCACAGTTTAACCGCCGACGCTTCTTATCAGCTTCTCGCTCTTTGCGTGAACGTACAGCGGAAGCGGTATTGCGCATTATTAATGGTAAACCAGAAGCCTCTGAACTTGACCCTCACACTTCTGATTTAGTTGCTAATACAGAAGAGGTGTTTGATCCTCAAGAGCGCCAAATGATTGTGCGCGTTCTGGGTTTAAGCCAGCGAAACGTCAATAGTATTATGACTTCACGCCATGATGTTGAATATGTTGATCTAAAAGCCACCCAAGATGATATTCGCCAATTACTAGAAGAAGATCCCCATTCTCGTCTCGTTATTACCGACGAAGAAAATAGCGACGAACCTATCGGCGTGGTAAATGTTATTCAATTATTAAATCAACAGTTACGTAATGAACCATTAGATTTGCGTTTATTAATTACACAACCCTTAATCTTCCCTGAGGGGTTATCACTATTACAGGCATTAGAACAATTCCGTAATGCTCATACTCACTTTGCCTTTGTGGTTGATGAGTTTGGCTCTGTCGAAGGCATTGTTACCTTAACCGATGTAATGGAAACCATCGCCGGTAATTTACCAGTAAGTACAGAGGAAAATGACTCTCGTCACGACTTAGTACAAAATGAAGATGGCTCATGGACTGTCAATGGTTTTACACCGCTGGAAGACTTAGTGCTTTATATTCCCATTAAGTTGGATGAAAAACGTGAGTATGAAACCTTGGCTGGCTTATTGATGGAACATTTACAACGCGTTCCTGCCGTCGGTGAAAAAGTGGTTATTGATGGTATTGAATTTGAACCATTAGATGTACACAATCACCGTATTAATAAAGTACGTATTGTTGAACCAACACCTGAAGACGAAGAAAACGTCGACGAAGCTTAATTTCTATTAAATAACCAAATATCCGTCTCTAAGGCGGATATTTTTTATCTGAAAATGATGCTTAATAAAAAAACGGGCTTTGTCTATGCATAACAAAGCCCGTAAATAGAATGAAAAATAAAGTAGATAAAGCTAACTTTATTTCAATAATTTATTGATGATCAACCTAATGTGCTGGGTACCAGTATTTCCGTTGCAACAATCACAATCACAAGCCCGACCAATACTGGTACAGAAACGCGTTTCATCACTTCAAAAGGTGAAATTTTTGCCATTCCTGATACAGCAACCACCACACCCGATACAGGTGATAAAGTCCGTCCTAAGTTTGATGCTTGTAACATCGGAATAGTTAAGTAAGCAGGATTCACACCCATATTACTTGCTAAGCGCGGAATTAATTCAACGAAAGCATAGAAAGGCGCATTCCCTGAGCCGGTTGTCATTGCCGCGAGCATGGTAATTAAGACTAATGCAATCATCATAACAATTGCCCCTGAGCCTAATGATTGTGCACCATCAATTAACGCGTGAATAAAGCCAACCGTTGTTAAACCTTGCGCAAAAACCCCTGCGGCAACTAATAACATTACCACTTGGGCAAATGCATCAGCCATACCACGGTAAGCAACTTCTAAACCGGCAAAAACTTCTTTAGCACTAAAGCTACGGATAAATTCAATAACCGCAGATAACATCATGCAAAGAATAATAATGGCAACAATATGAAGCTCTGGTAACCATTTACCATCAAAAACTAATACACCAATAATAGGTGTGAAAGGTAAAATCGCATAGAAATTAGGGGCGTGAGTTTTGATTTCGTTCACATCTAACATCTCTGTTTCGATATGCTCTTTACGATCAAGATAACGTTGCCAGAAAAAGTGAGCAATACACATCCCAAGAATTGCGGCAATAGAGATAGGCAGTGTTGTTTTAAACGCAAAATCAATAAGTGGCATTTCAGAAGCTTGTGCCGCTAAAATCACGTCACCAGAGGTTGGCGCTAAAATAATTGATGCAGGTGAAGCACAGATAGCTGCCGCCGCACCACGACTAATTCCCATATTGACCATCACTGGGAATAAGGTCGCCATCAATAACACACCAAGACCTGTTGCGGATGAAACAGCTAATGACATTAAACATGCAACAATATAAGCCGCTACCATTAAAAGATAAGGTGAGTTGATCATTTTTAATGGGCGTGAGGCAAGTTTCACGACCACGTCATTGGCACCAATATGAGTCATATAAGAAGCAAACCCACATAGCACCATGATCATCATCCCCAGATCACCACCACGGCTCATAAGTAGATTTTTTACATACTCAACAATATCGATTAAGCGATAACCGGTACTTGTGACACTGGCTGGTAATACTGATTTGCCCATAATCACACTGATGATAAGCAATAATAGCCCACCAGTAAGTAGCACACCTGTTGGCGAATATCCCTTAACAATGTAACGCCCAACACCCACAGCGACGAGGGCGCCGATAAGAATTTCAATCATGTATAGTTCCTGTCTACGATAGTTATTTATAAAATGAAGCTTTTTGTTTTTATCATCATTTTTTTGCATTTAGTGCAATGGACACACTCTGCCCAAAGGCAACGTTGCAGTGTATGACATATATCAAAAAAAACGACTATTTTTTTACATGTAAACAGTACGAATGAGTATTTTTTAGGCAAAAACTGAATTAAATGATAAACATAATGCACTATGAGCATAATTTAATCATTTTATCCATTTTCTGTTAACGGTGGTAGGGAACCGGGAACGGGGATAAGAAACGTAATGCAGCATCTGTGTTCCACAGATATTGTTTAATATAAGAGAAGAGATTATTAATCATAAATTAATAAAATCAATTTATTAGCCAAAAAACAAAACAAGGTGGAATAAAATTTTATTCCACCTTGTTAACAACTTTAAAAATTATATTTTTTTCAATAATTGATTAAGCGCTTTAACTTCGGGGCTATCATCTTGCTTATTTAACCAATTATCTATGGCCTGTTTTGCTTTTTGCTGTAATTGATCACGTAGTAATTTTTCAACGTTAAACTCATATTGGATAGCATTCCAATTACCATACAATCTTAATGGAATATCTATTTTGGCTAGTTGGCGAATAAATTCATTCTCTTTACCCCAACCTTTTTTGATATTAACCATCAGCATCACATCTAGATTATGACGTTGTAGATCTAATTGACCTTGCCCGCTGATCTGATAAGCACTTGCTTGAGCATCTAACTGATTTAACGTCACTCGGCCTTTAGGTGCTAGTTTAAACTGGGCAATCACACTATCGGCTTTGGTATAGTTCTCAATATCTTCAGGATAAACCACTTGATCGGTTGTTTGTGCAATAGATTGCTGGATCACTTGTGGAATATTTAATCCTAGCATTTTAAATTCGCTTAATGACGTATCCAGTGTACCCTGCCAACTATTAAGAAACGCGTTGCGATTATATCCGGCACCTTCTAGATGCCCTTTCGCAGAAATTAAACCGCTGAAATTTTCTGGCTGATCAAAGACGCGTAATAAAGGTTGCAAAGGGATATTATTCATTGTGACATTCATACTAATATGCGCTGGCACAATGCTAGTAGAAATCACCGTAGGCAGTGAGAAATTTCCGTTTAGGATCTGCCCTTCTAACCTATCAATATTTAATGATTTGGGGTTATTTAATGCGGTTAATTTAACATTGTTTATTTCTAATTCTTTATACAATAACTTATTGAGCGCTAAGTTTAAGCTAAATTCAATATCACCCCAGTGGGTTAAATCATACGCTTTGTTTTCAATTGTCGCGGAGGTAATAACCGGACGAGCCATAATAGTTGCATTGGGTGATGGTGCAGCCTGAGCATGGCTAAAGAATGAGAATGATCTCGACGGGGTATTTGCCAAGGTTAACGATGCCGTTTCAGATGAATTAGGCTGTGCTAACTCAGGTAATAGGGTATTTAAATTTAAAGTGTCCCCTGTTAATTCCACTTGATAGCGGTTCTTTTTAGCCAATTCAGCCGTGATGCTACCTTGTAGCTGACTCTCATTTGCCGTCATATTTAAATTATTTAAGGCAATAACATTTACACTATCATTTTTAATATTGAAATCTGAGGTTAAATTTCCGGAGATCCCTTGAGCCGGAAGCCCTATTCCCGATAATGCATAATCTAATTGAGCGATATTGCCACTGATTTGATATGGGTAGCCACTCATATCAGCATTAGCAACAACATTTAACATTAACTCGCGACGATCACGATTAATTTTGGTGCTCATCTCAAGGTTAATTTGTTTTTTGTCGTCCGTTTTTAATAATAAATTGATATCGCGTAAATTAAGTTGCTCTCCCCCTTTGGTTTGCCAAATAATCAAACTATCGGAGATCCTCACCTTAGCAATATTTAATTGCCAACGATTTGTTTTTGGCTCAATGATCGGACGAGTACTGTCTTCATTGGCAACAGAAGGCGGGGTTATTTTAGGTATTGCTTTACTCTCAGGCGTTTGTCTAACCACGGCGCCTTTTAGCATCACTTCTTTTACTTCCAACTGGTGGGAAAGTAATGGCCATAATTCCACATCAAGACGCATATTATCAGCAGTGATCAATGGTTGCTCAGCACCGGGAGCTGTTAATGACATTTTACCACTAATAATGCTGAGTTTTGGCCAGACATGCCAACGCATATCATCTTGTAAGGTTAATTTATAGCCACTTTGTTTTTCAACGCGTTCAACAAGATAACCACGAAAATCATTAGGGTTAATGAGCAAAACTAATGTCGTTAAGCCTGCCAAAATCACTACAAGCAAAATGGCGAGTGTTGTCAAAAACCTTTTCATATTGTTACCCGCTTAATAAAGTTGATAATAGTCGTTAATGAAAAATTAATCTTCGCTAATCCGACTTCCTACCGCACCTTGTTGATTTTTATATTTCGCATCTTGGCGACGATTGTAAGGCCTATCCGCAGAGCCTGACATAGGTTCAAAACTTAATGCGCCAATCACCATACCCGGTCTTAATGCTAATGGCAGTTTACCTGAATTAAAAAATTCTAATACGATGTGTCCATGCCAGCCCGGATCAATTCGGTGAGCCGTGACGTGTACCATTAATCCCAATCGCGCTAAAGATGAGCGTCCATCTAACCACCCTACTACATTATCCGGTAATGTGACAGACTCTAATGTAACCGCCAAGGCAAGCTCTCCGGGATGAAGATAAAACGCTTCGCCTTCTGGTAATACAATTTCATCACTCATCACCCGCTCAAGAGCCTCATTAACTTCATTTTTGGGGCCACTGAGGTCAATGTAAGCCGCAGTATGTCCTTGGAAAACACGAAACTGGTTACCCAAGCGAACATCCGCTGTTGCGCCGTTAATTCGCTCGACAGGCGGGCGGGGTTCAATGACTAATTTACCTTCATCAAGCCACTGAATAATATCACGGTCGCATAATCGCATTTTATTTCCCTTCTTCAAGTTAAACAGGCAGTTTCATGGTTAATCATGCATGAAAGCTGCCTACAAATGAACTCAATTATTCACAAAACTGTCCGATTTTTGCTTTCAAAATATCGATCGCAACACGGTTTTTTCCCCCTCTAGGCACAATAATATCGGCATATTGTTTAGAAGGCTCAATAAACTGGAAGAACATCGGACGAACAGTTTTATTATATTGTTCAATAACAGAATCTAGACTACGCCCACGTTCATTCACATCACGTTTAATTCTACGCATTAAACAGATATCTAATGGCGTATCGACAAAGATAGAAAAATCCATCTCTTCACGTAAGCGCTTATCTGTTAATAACAGAATACCTTCAATAATAATAACTTTTTTTGGTTTAAAATGAATGGTTTCTGATTTACGGGTGTGAGCGACATAATCATATTGAGGGAGTTCGATGGCGTTTCCGGCTTTTAGTTCACACAAGTGTTGGTATAAAAGTGCGTGATCCATCGAATTGGGGTGGTCGTAGTTAACTTTATATCGCTCTTCCATTGTTAAATCACTTTGGTCACGATAATAGCAATCTTCTGGTATCACACCGATATTATGATCACCTACTTGCGCTCTTAATTCACGGTAAAGTGTACTGGCAATAAGACTTTTACCTGAAGCAGAGGCTCCAGCGATACCTACAATTGTGCACTGATGTGCTGTGTCAGCCATAATAAAAAACCTGGTTTGAAATAAAAAAGAGGAATAACGTAATAATATGTAAATATTACGCTCGCGCAGATTATAGTTTTGAAATCCTTCTGGTTCCAGCGTAAAACCAAAAATCTCTTTGTTTTTTATCAAAAATAGTCGGATCTCAGCGGATAAAAAAAAGGAAGCCTAAAAGACTTCCCATAATAATCAATAGATTATTGTTTCACCGCTTATACCGCGCGGAAAGATATTTCCGTTGGAATAGCATCCCCATCCCAATACATTTGCGCAGAAACAGTTGAAGCAATTTCACGATAGATATCAGCGAACTCACCTTCAGGATCACGCATCACCGTCGGTTGTCCGCGATCTAAATCTTCACGTAAAGAGATATGCAGTGGAATTTGACCCAATAATTGGCAATGATATTTTTCGGCTAATTTCTCAGCACCACCAGTACCAAAAATAGGCTCAAGATGACCACAATTGCTACAAATATGTGCACTCATATTCTCAATAATACCTAATACGGGTACATTGACTTTTTTGAACATGACAATGCCTTTCATCGCATCCACCAGCGCAATATCTTGTGGTGTTGTAACAACAACGGCGCCAGTCACCGGAATATTTTGTGATAAGGTCAATTGAATATCACCCGTTCCTGGTGGCATATCGATCACAAGGTAGTCTAAATCAGGCCATAATGTATCTTGCAGCATTTGCATCAACGCTTTGCTTGCCATTGGACCACGCCATACCATGGCATTATCGTCTGTGACTAAATAACCGATAGAGTTAGATGCTAGACCATACGCCATAATAGGTGCCATATGTTGCCCATCTGGTGAAGTTGGGCGTTCCATGGTTGTACCTAACATATTAGGAATGGATGGACCATAAATATCCGCATCCAGAATACCAACTTTAGCCCCTTCTTGTGCTAGCGCTAAAGCAAGGTTTACCGCGGTACTGGATTTACCCACCCCGCCTTTACCTGAACTCACCGCCAGAATATTACGTACGCCATTAATACCCGGAAGATCGTTTGCACGACGTAGTGTGGCAATATTGTGTTTTAGCTTCCACTCAACAGCTTTGGCTCCCGTCATATTACGCAGCTCTGCCGTTTTTTCTTCAATCAGTTGTTGGAAAGGTTTTTTCCACACAAACGGCATCACTAATTCGATATGAAGGACATCATCAATCATCGCACACTGATGTAATGCTTTTAGGGAAAGCAGATTACGTTTCAATGTCGGGTGTTCAAAAGTAGACAAGACACCTGAAACTTTTTCTTTCAGAATCTCAGGGGTGGTCTGCTCGGGGGATTTATCACTCATCCCGGCTCCTCTCATTTTCGTTATTCATTAAATATCTGAGTGCACCTATCATATCAGATAGTCAATGACTACGATAATGCCTTACCTCAATTTGCCAAGCGAAATTTCTCTTGCAAAAACTCTATGATTGCCCTAGCGACATCATGACGGATAGGTTAACATCAAAGACCCTTTTTTTAATTTAATGGAAGTAAGATCCTTACTATGTCTCACGTCGCGAATAAATTATTGGTAACCTGCGCGTTACCTTATGCTAACGGTTCAATTCATCTCGGTCATATCCTTGAACACATTCAGGCTGATATCTGGGTCCGTTACCAACGAATGCGCGGCAAAGAAGTTCATTTCATCTGCGCTGATGATGCTCACGGCACGCCTATTATGCTGAAAGCTCAACAATTGGGTATTACCCCAGAAGCCATGATTGAAGAGATGAGCAAAGAGCATCAACAGGATTTTGCCGGTTTTAATATCAGCTACGATAATTATCACTCCACACACAGTGAAGAAAATCGTCAATTATCGACGAAAATTTATCTAGCCCTGAAAAAAAATGGTCATATTAAAAGTAAAACGATTTCTCAACTTTATGATGAAGAAAAAGGCATGTTCTTGCCTGATCGTTTTGTTAAAGGGACTTGCCCTAAGTGTAAAGCGCCCGATCAATATGGTGATAACTGTGAAGTATGTGGGTCAACTTATAGCCCGACAGAATTAATTAATCCTCGCTCTGTGGTATCGGGTTCAACGCCGGTAATGCGTGAAACCGAACACTATTTCTTTGATCTCCCAGCCTTTAGCAATATGTTGCAAGAGTGGATCCGCTCCGGTGCATTGCAAGAGCAAGTAGCCAATAAGATGCAAGAGTGGTTTGACAGCGGTCTGCAACAGTGGGATATCACCCGTGACGCCCCTTATTTCGGTTTTGAAATCCCTGATGCGCCGGGTAAATATTTCTATGTTTGGTTAGACGCCCCTATTGGTTATATGGGCTCATTCTTAAACCTATGTGAAAAGCGTGGTGATTTAAGCTTTGATGAGTTCTGGAACAAAGAGAGCAAAACTGACTTATACCATTTTATCGGTAAAGATATCGTTTATTTCCACAGCTTATTCTGGCCGGCAGTGTTAGAAGGTAGTGAATACCGTAAACCAACCAACCTATTTGTGCATGGCTATGTCACCGTCAATGGTGCGAAGATGTCAAAATCTCGCGGCACCTTTATTACGGCACGTGCCTATCTTGATCACTTTGATGCTGATTGCCTACGCTATTACTATGCGGCAAAACTTTCATCACGTATTGATGATATTGACCTAAACTTAGAAGACTTTGTACAGCGTGTAAACAGCGATATCGTCAACAAGGTGGTTAACCTCGCGTCCCGTACTGCGGGTTTTATCAGTAAACGCTTTGATGGCAAATTAGCGGCAAACCTTGATGATGCGAAGTTATATCAACATTTCGTCGATATGCAAGAAAGCATCGCACAATGTTTTGAAAACCGTGAATTTGGTAAAGCCATTCGTGAAATTATGGCATTAGCAGACGAAGCTAACCGCTATATTGATGAAAAAGCGCCTTGGGTGGTTGCTAAACAAGAAGGTAAAGAGGCTGAGTTGCAAGCTATTTGTACTATGGGAATTAACTTATTCCGTGTACTGATGACTTATTTAAAACCAATTCTACCTTCTTTAACAGAACGTTCAGAAGCCTTCTTACAAACTGAATTAACTTGGAATGCTCTGTCGCAACCGCTGTTAAACCATGAAATTACTAAATTTAAAGCATTGTTTAATCGTATTGAAATGGATAAAGCCAATGCAATGGTAGAAGCTTCAAAAAGTACCATTGCGCCAGTCAAAGAAATCACTGGCCCATTAGCAGACGCGCCTATTCAAGAAACCATTAAATTTGATGATTTTGCCAAAATTGATATGCGCATTGCTGAAATTAAACAGGCTGATTTCGTTGACGGCTCAGATAAGTTGCTAAAATTAATACTGGACTTAGGGGGAGAAACACGCCAAGTATTCTCCGGCATTCGTTCTGCATACCCTGATCCGAAAGTATTAGAAGGTCGCTTAACTGTTATGGTTGCAAACCTAGCACCTCGCAAAATGCGTTTTGGAATTTCAGAAGGTATGGTGATGGCCGCAGGCCCTGGTGGTGAAGATATTTTCTTACTTAGCCCAGATAGTGGGGCTAAACCGGGTCACCAAGTGAAATAAAAACTGACCTTTATTCAAAATGCAAATACAAAGCGGGGTTCTATAAAGAGCCCCGCTCTTTTTTTATTGTGATCCATAGCACACTTTGAAAATTGGTGTATGATAAATACGTCAGTTGATTTAGGACACATATCTATGAAATCTAAGCGGGTGCAGATCACAATCTGGCACTATATACGATCATTTTTTATACTTTATCTTTGTCTTTTTGCCGGTAATCTTATTTCAGCCTTATTACCTTTCGCGGTGCCGGGCAGTATTGTTGGACTACTTATTCTATTTGGTTTACTTGCCTTCCAGCTTATTCCATTACGTTGGGTAAAACCCGGTGGTAATATTTTACTGAAAAATATGTCATTACTCTTTATTCCTATCGGGGTGGGTGTAATGAACTATTATAATTTATTAAGCCAACAACTCTTTCCTATTGTTCTGGCCTGTGTTGTCAGTACCTTTGCGGTGATGGCGCTAGTCGCTTACTGCTCACATTACGTGCATCGTGAACGTCCTATTATCGGTGCTAAACCCGATAAAGTAGAGGATGTAGAATTAGCAGAACAACAAGACGACGACAGAGCGTTAAGTGAGAAGAAAAAATGTTAATATTAATGAATATTTGGTGGTCATTACCACTAACACTTATTATTTTCTACTTAGCACGTAAACTGGCGGCTCGATTTAAATGGCCTATTTTAAATCCGTTATTGATTGCTATTGTTGTTATTATTCCTATTTTATTAGTGACACACACCGCTTATGAGGATTATTTTGCCGGAAGTCGTATCCTTAACGACTTGTTGCAACCTGCTGTTGTTGCTTTAGCTATCCCTTTATATCAACAATTACACCAAATACGCGCACAATGGAAATCGTTAATTAGTATCTGCTTTATTGGTAGTATCGCCGCCATGGCTAGTGGTACAGCGATTGCGTTATGGGCTGGCGCTACTCCTGAAATTGCCGCCTCCATTTTGCCTAAATCGGTAACAACCCCTATCGCAATGGCTGTTGCGGATTCCATAGGTGGTATTCCTGCAATCAGTGCTGCATGTGTTATTGCAGTAGGTATTTTAGGTGCCATTTTTGGTCATACGCTATTTAAAATATTACGTATTCCAACTCACGCTTCTCGTGGTTTAGCGATGGGAACAGTCTCTCACGCAGTGGGTACCGCAAAAGCAGCTGAAATCGATTATATTGAAGGGGCATATAGTTCATTAGCATTAATGACTTGCGGTATTATTACTTCACTTACTGCACCCTTTATTTTTCCTTTTATTTTGCACCTTTTTAGCTAATTAGCTAAATCAAGAGAACACATAAAAAACCTTCGTTCAGAGCGAAGGTTTTTTATGCTAATGCTAAAATCAATTTACTATAAATTTGAGATGCATCTCCCAATTAATCATTCAGTTGCAATAGTTTCATTGAAAATATGATTTTAATCACATATAAGAATAGGTAAAGATGCCTAAAATCTTACAATAGCAGAAGATTAATGGGAGACACCTATATGCATACTCGTTTTCAGGCAATTTGGTCAGATTTATCCCCTCAATTACAACAAGCACTTACGCCTTATCTTGAGCAGGATGAATTTCCGGCAATGTTCACTGCAGAACAAGTTAATGCGTTAAAAACACAGTTACAATGTAATGATGATGAGTTAGCCCTCGCATTACTGCCTGTTGCAGCCGCTTGTGCTGTGACACCTATCTCTCATTTTAATGTGGGTGCCATTGCTCGTGGTGAAAGCGGCCACTTCTATTTTGGGGCAAATATGGAGTTTGCTGGCGCCCCATTACAACAAACAGTACACGCAGAGCAAAGTGCGGTTACACATGCTTGGTTACGCGGTGAGTCTCGTTTAGTTGCCATCACAGTTAACTATACCCCTTGTGGTCATTGTCGTCAGTTTATGAACGAACTAAATAGCGGCACTCATATTGCAATCCATCTCCCAGGCCGAAAAGTGGCAACCTTAGGTGACTACTTACCTGATAGCTTTGGCCCTAAAGATCTCAATATCACTACCCTACTGATGGATAAAGTTAATCACGGTTATCAAATAGATAACACTAGCCAACTAGCACAACAGGCACTACAAGCAATAAATCGTAGTCATGCCCCTTACAGCCATTCTCACAGTGGTATTGCTGTACAGATGAAAAGCGGCAAGATCTTTCAAGGCAGTTATGCTGAAAATGCCGCATTCAATCCTAGTATGCCACCATTACAAGCGGCACTTATTGCATTAAATATGGCGGGTGAAAATGTTATGGATATTGAGTCTGCAATATTAATTGAAAAAGCAGACAGCCTATTAACTCAGTGGGATGCCACACAAGCAACATTAACAGCTTTAGGTTGCCGCCAAATACAGCGTGTCACTTTGTAACATTTTTTAACTTATACCGTTAAATTGTCCTCATAAAAAAGCATCAGCATGTAAATTTTTGCTGATGCTTATCAGAAAAAGTCATAACAATTGTATCTATCTCTCATTTCTAAGCAGAAAAATCATAAAAAAATAACATAAGCTGTACATATTTTTATTATTTTGTAGGATCTACACTTGTCATGTGACTAACTGCCTTACAAGAGTATTTTTCATGGAACTGGAACACGAAAGTAAACGTCCTCTCTATATCCCGTATGCAGGCCCAATCCTGCTTGAATTTCCCCTGTTAAATAAAGGTAGTGCTTTTAGCGAAGAAGAGCGTAGCACCTTTAACCTTCATGGTTTACTGCCTGAGGCAGTAGAAACCATTGAAGAGCAGGTGGAACGTGCTTACCGTCAATATCTTGATTTTAAAAATGATAACGATAAACACATCTATTTAAGAAATATCCAAGATACCAATGAAACGCTATTTTATCGTCTGTTGGAATCTCACCTTACTGAAATGATGCCCATCATTTATACCCCCACAGTAGGTGAAGCTTGTGAGCACTTCTCTGATATTTACCGTCGTGCGCGTGGACTTTTTATCTCTTACCCTAACCGCGCCAATATTGATGATATGCTACAAAACGCCACCAAACAAAACGTAAAAGTGATTGTGGTCACAGATGGTGAGCGTATCCTTGGTTTAGGTGACCAAGGTATCGGTGGTATGGGTATTCCTATTGGTAAACTCTCTTTATATACCGCTTGTGGTGGAATAAGCCCCGCTTATACCTTACCCGTTGTACTGGATGTTGGCACCAATAATCCACAACGTTTAAATGACCCACTTTATATGGGCTGGCGCCATCCACGTATTACCGGAGATGAATATAACGAATTTGTCGATGAATTTATTCAAGCCGTTAAACGTCGTTGGCCAAATGTACTGCTGCAATTTGAAGATTTTGCACAAAAAAATGCCATGCCGTTATTAAATCGTTATCGTGATGAATTATGTTGCTTTAATGATGATATTCAAGGTACTGCCGCTGTGACATTAGGTAGTCTAATTGCGGCAAGTCGTGCTGCGGGGCGTCAATTAAAAGATCAAACTGTCGCTTTCTTAGGTGCAGGCTCAGCCGGTTGTGGTATTGCAGAGCAAATTATTGCACAAATGAAGTCTGAAGGACTAAGCGACGAACAAGCTCGTGCACGTATCTTTATGGTTGACCGTTTTGGTTTGTTAACGGATAAACTGCCAAACTTACTCGATTTCCAAAGCAAGCTTATTCAAAAAAGCGAAACGCTGGCCGATTGGCAAACAGAAACGGATGCAATTTCACTGTTAGAAGTGGTTAAAAATGCTAAGCCAACCATTCTGATTGGCGTTTCTGGTCAAGCAGGACTTTTCACTGAAGAGATTATTCGTGAAATGCATAAGCATTGTGAACGTCCTACCGTGATGCCTCTTTCTAACCCAACGTCTCGTGTTGAAGCGCGTCCTGAAGATATTATCAATTGGACTGATGGACAAGCTCTTGTTGCTACAGGAAGTCCATTTGCCCCAGTCACCTATAAAGAGAAAGTGTATCCTATTGCACAATGCAATAACTCATACATCTTCCCAGGTATTGGCCTTGGCGTTATTGCAAGTGGTGCAAAGCGTGTTACTGATGCCATGTTAATGGTTGCAAGCCGTGCGTTAGCCGATTGCTCGCCTATGGCAAAAGAAGGCGATGGCCCACTATTACCTTTATTAGCCGATATTCAACAAGTTTCACGTTATATTGCTAAACAAGTTGCCAAAGAAGCACAGGTGCAAGGTGTTGCAACGGTCACGTCTGATTCTGCTTTAGAAGAAGCGATTGAACGTAACTATTGGGAGCCTGAATACCGTATTTACAAGAGAACGTCATTCTAATTGAGTTAAAATCATTAGGTTTCATTCTGAAAAGCGCACTATTATCACTAATAGCGCGCTTTTTTCTTGCTTCCCAATTAGTGCTCAAGTAGCCTTTAACCTATTAGAAAACCCTGAGTCATTAAGGCAAGGATATGCTAAAGCGCCTCATTTATCTCTTTTTGACCCTTTTTATCTTAGTTGCGGTGGCATTAATTGCTTGTGATCGCTGGATAGGTGTAAAAACTAGCCCCTATATATTTGAAGATATAGATAAACTACCCGCCAAAAAAGTAGGCATGGTATTAGGTACTGCTAAATATTACACCACAGGCTATCTTAACCAATTTTATCAATATCGTATTCAAGGTGCTGTTAATGCCTATAACAGCGGCAAAGTGCAATATCTGTTACTCAGTGGAGATAATGCACAGCATAGCTATAATGAACCCAATACGATGCGTAAAGATTTAATTAAAGCAGGCATACCGGCATCGCGTATCGTTATGGATTTTGCTGGATTTAGAACTTTAGATTCGGTGGTACGCACAAAAGAAGTGTTTGGAACAGATGGCTTTACTATTATCACTCAGCGTTTCCATTGCGAACGAGCCGTCTTTATTGCCCTTGAAAAAGGCATTGATGCTCAGTGTTTTGCTGTTGCTTCGCCGAAGAGTATGTTTAAGGTGCGTGTACGTGAAGTTTTAGCCAGAGCAGGTGCGGTTGTCGATCTCTATATATTAAAACGCGAACCGCGTTTTCTAGGTCCACCAGAAGCAATACCTGCTGTACAAAATATTCCTGATGATATTAAGGGCTATCCGGCGGTTTCACCACAAGAGGTAGAAGCTTTGCCATTAAACAATGGCAAAAACAGTTAAAAGCGTTTTGCTAACCCTGTTGACGAGTGGCGCCACAGCCACTCGATTGGCCCTTGAGAAAAATAGCGTAACCACGTTACGGCAAAGATAATATTTATCACCCAAATAGCCATCACAAATAGCATAAGCTGCAATAAAGTAAATTGGTTAAATAACCCCATCCGCTGGAAAAGCGTCGTGCCAATAATACTCTGTAGTAAATAGGTGGTAAGCGCCATTTTCCCCACACAACGTAAAGCATAGGCGATAAAACTGTGTTGAATATAAGGCCATGCCCAATAGAGTAAAGCAATATAACCTAAGCTTTGAATAATTTGGATCACCATGGTGATAGGCTGAGCCACTACCGCAGACCACATATAATGCCAATCTAAATAATAATCGGTAATAACAAGCGTCCCTTGGAAAAGTAAACTTATGACTAAAAAACAAACCGCTATCAAACCATAATGAGACTGTGAATAGCGTCGTTGTAACCAACCGGATGCCATTAACGCCGCCCCCATTAACATGGCGCCAATTAAAAACCAACTATATTGACGAACTAAATTAAAAATAAAATCACTCAGTTCATCTAATCGCCAGTAGATACTATTTATATAGTTTCCGGTTTTCCAGTTAGTCTCTATCATGGCGGAATAGTCAGAGCTATACCAAACTATTTCAACAAAATCACGATAGTAATAAAATAAAAAAGCTAAAATAATCGCGCCAAATAAATAGAGCAGCAGCCCAAGGATAAATTGCCGCTTAATAGGTAATGCTTTAATAAAAAAGAGAACAAATAATCCGCAAATACTATAAGGAAATAAGATATCCCCTTCCCATAGTAATAGGGTATGAATAATACCGATTAATGCCAGAATAATTAGGCGAGAGACGTTCCAAGCAACAGAGCGTTGTGATAATAAATAAAGTGTTCCGCCAAATAGCAGCGCAAAAATAAACAGAAACTTTCCTTGGGTAAATAAATTTAATCCCATCCAAGTAAGTTTGTCCGCAAAAGTCGCCTCTCCTGAATGCATAGGATTAAATGAGGCAACTCTTAATAAGGCAAAACCTGAGATATTGAGTAATAAGATGCCAAGGATCGCTATTCCTCTCAACGCATCTAAAGCGTCGATGCGTTGACGTGAACTTTGTTCCATTTATTCATCTCAAAGATGGCGTACAGCACGCAAAAACTCTTGGCGAGTATTTTGGCTAGATTTAAATAGTCCACCTAATGAAGTTGTGGTGGTTGCACTGGTTGCATCACGAATGCCTCTTGCTTTTACACAATAGTGAACGGCATCAATAGAGACAGCAACGTTTTTCGTCCCCAATAGCGTTTGTAAGGCAATCAATATTTGTTGCGTTAAACGCTCTTGCACTTGAGGGCGTTGTGCGAAGAACTGCACAATACGGTTAATTTTTGATAAACCAATCACTTTATCTTTAGGAATATAAGCAACCGTTGCTTTACCATCAATAGTGACAAAATGGTGCTCACAAGTACTGGTTAATGTGATGTCACGAACAGTGACCATTTCATCAACCTGCATTTTATTTTCAATCAGGGTGATTTTAGGAAAGTTGTGATAATCCAAGCCTGAAAAAATTTCATCAACATACATTTTCGCAATGCGATGTGGCGTTTCCGCTAAACTGTCATCACTCAAATCTAGGTTTAACAATTTCATCACTTCCGTCATGTGATGTTTAATTTGTTGTTTACTCTCACTGGGTGAAAGTTTTGGCTCACGAAGAGGCGTTTCCAAACCACGCTCCACTAACGCGGCATGTACCCATTGCGCCTCTTTACTTAATGTTGATGACATTGGACTCTCCGATAAACACATTAATTAAGTCTCTGTTACCTAATTCAACGATAACCGTTACACTTTAGATGAGCTGAATCACATTATCCAGCAATACTGCATTTTTGGTTATGAAATTATTGCTTTTTTGTCATTTTTTATTGTTTTACCCTTTATTGTTTTCTTTCATACAAACCAAAATACCGCCGATGATCAATATCACAAAGGCGACATATAATGCCGGCTCTAGTCTTCCCGTTAACGCCGTTGAAAGGAAGGAAACCAGAGGCCCAACTAGCTGTCCAATAGCATAAAATGTTGTTAATAATCCTGCCATATAACGAGCATGATCAGGTGCCAACTCTTTACCACGTAAAAATGCCAATTGCACCGCACACATTAACCCTCCCCCCACTAAAAATGCGCCAATAGCAAGACCTGTAATTGTGGGTAGCCATTCGGCAATGATGATCCCCAGTGCTTGCAACCATAGTGTTATCGCCAATCGTAATTGTGTATTAAGGACATTACGTGTCAGTATCGCGATCCCAATACATAAAGCTGCGGAAGCACCAAAAATAGGCCAGACAAATTGAGCAACTAAGCTACCGGGAAAACGTTCCGTCGCCATTTGAGATAAAAAGGTTGCAGGTAAAATATAACCAAAGCCCGCAAAGGTATAACCCCAAATCAATTTTTTCATCGCCGGCGTTAAGATAAGTGGCTCTACTTTGACTTGCTCACGATTAATTGACCAAGGTTTGGGTAAATGATAGCTCACATAAATTGCACAAATAAATGCCAACACACCGTAAATCAACCAACCTGTTGTCGCACTCATCTGCCACTTGAGAATGAATACCGCAAGAAGGCCACTAATAAAGATCCCCGCCCCTGTTCCTGCATAGACTGCCACACTTAATGCCGGGCGATTTAAACGGGCTAATACTTCATTTGCCCACGAAGCAACAAGCACTAATGTCCAACCGCTTGCCCAACCAATAAAAAAACGGGCAATACTATGAGTTAAAGCATCATTAAGTACCGCACTAAGCAGTGTAATGATCACCGCTCCCCATAATCCCCCCCAAAGCCGATAGCCCACACCTTTAGTTGCTTTCATCGCATCATATGAACCAGCTAAATATCCTAGATAATTAAATGCAGCAACAATACTGGCACTGGTTAATGTCAGTTGTGTGTCCGCAATCATTAGCGGTACTTGAGGCGTAAAAGTAAAACGCCCTATCCCCATAGCAACAACTAAAGCAAGGAAACCACTAAAAGCGATATGAAAGGCTTGTGCTGAATGGCTTGGGTGGGTTGAGGTATTCATAAGGCTCCATTGTATTGATGTTATTTATTACATTTAAAATACAACAATATTATTAACACATTAACTAACAGTTTTGTTTTAAATAGTTAACATTTTATGTTGAGTAATATTTTCTTTTTTTGCTGATGAGATGATCGCTAACATGATGTGCTTCATCGTGATAGATTAGTATCATGAAATAAAACAGAACATTTCGATAGATTTTGGAGTATACAATGAGTCAATGTCAGGTTAGCGGTTTGTTATCCCTTGATGAGGCGCTAGAAAAATTACTTGAAAAACCGGTGGCAATCACAGATACCCTTAGTATCCCTTTGCATAAGGCAGCAGGTTATATCTTAAGTGAGCACATCACTTCACCACTCAATGTACCTCCTTTCGATAATTCTGCCATGGATGGTTACGGTGTACGTTATACGGATCTAAACACTCAATCTCCTTTACCTATTGCAGGCAAAGCGTTTGCTGGAGTCCCTTTTGAAGGTGAATTACCACAAGGACAATGTGTTCGTATCATGACCGGAGCCATGATACCCGCAGGTGTCGATACCGTTATTATGCAAGAAGAAACACAAGTGACTGACAACGGTATTCTTTTTCCACATCCGGCCAAGCTTGGACAAAATATTCGTCGTATTGGTGAGGATATAAAACAAAACGATATCGTCTTAGCCGCAGGAACAAAACTTTCTACAGCACAGTTACCTCTTATTGCTTCACTCGGTATTGCCAATATTAATGTTTACCGCAAATTAAAAGTGGCCGTATTTTCAACGGGTGATGAGTTGCAAACTATTGGCCAACCATTAAAAGCGGGGCAAATCTATGATACTAACCGCTTTGCCGTACGCTTAATGTTGGAAAAATTAGATTGTGATGTGCTTGATTTAGGCGTTATTCCAGATTCGCCAGAAAAACTGCGAGAAACTTTTAAAACCGCTGATGCACAAGCGGATTTAGTGATTAGCAGTGGCGGAGTTTCTGTGGGTGAAGCGGACTATACTAAACAAATTTTAGATGAAATAGGCGAAATTGGTTTTTGGAAATTAGCCATTAAGCCAGGTAAACCTTTTGCTTTTGGTCGCTTACATAATGCTTGGTTCTGCGGATTACCGGGTAATCCTGTCTCAGCAACAGTGACATTCTACCAATTAGTACAGCCTTTAATTGCCCGTTTATCTGGTTTTAGTCAGTGGCGATCACCACAGCGTTTCCATGCTAAAACCTGTTCACCATTAAAAAAATCTGCCGGTCGTCTGGATTTCCAACGCGGTATCGCCAGTATTAATGAAAATGGTGAATGGCAAGTAACAACATCGGGACATCAAGGCTCTCACGTATATAGCTCCTTTAGTGTGGCAAACTGTTTTATCGTCTTAGAGCGAGAGCGTGGTAAAGTTGCAGCGGGTGAAACCGTCACTATTGAGCTATTTAATCCTCTGCTAAAAAGCGAATAGTGTTTATGAGTATAGAATTAACCGATGAAGAAACGCTGCGTTATAATCGCCAAATTGTGTTAAGAGGCTTTGATTTTGACGGTCAAGAAGCACTGAAAAGTGCTTCTGTATTAATTGTCGGTGTTGGGGGATTAGGCTGTAGTGTATCGCAATATCTCACTGCCGCAGGTGTTGGCAAACTGACACTATTAGATTTTGATACCGTTTCACTGTCCAATCTTCAACGCCAGATCCTGCATCGCGATAGCACCATTGGTCAGCCGAAAGTTTTATCAGCTAAAACAACATTAAACGCGATTAATCCCCATGTACAGATAGATACGGTTGATGCACTACTTGAAGATAAAGCACTGGCTGAATTAATCAGCCAACATCATCTGATAATGGATTGCACAGATAATGTCACTATCCGCGAACAACTAAATCGACTGTGTTTTGTGCAGAAAAAACCCTTAGTATCTGGTGCAGCCATTCGTATGGAAGGCCAAATTAGCGTCTTTACCTATCAAGATGATGAACCTTGCTATCGCTGTTTAAGTCATCTTTTTGGTGATAATGCACTCACTTGTGTTGAAGCGGGTATTATGGCCCCTGTTGTGGGTACTATTGGCACTTTACAGGCCATTGAAGCCATCAAATTACTCACTGGTTATGGTGAAACTTTACATGGCAAAGTATTAATATTTGACGCTATGCGGATGCAATTTCGTGAATTTAAGTTACCTAAAAATCCACACTGTGATGTATGTGCGGCTAATTTGCCCGATAATTGACCCCTTCTAATATTTTAATAGGGTAAGTAGCTATCGGTTCTGCTTACCTTATTCTCTTCCATATAGTGGTATTCTATGCGGTTTATCCTATTATTTTCGCCCGTTGATAAAACAGTTAGTTAAATCAATGTAACACGCAGGTAGTATTAAGCGTCATTTAATTCTAATATGACCGCCCGCATCAAAACTTCATAGGATGCCCAATCAGTACCGAAAATTAGCCATCATCGCCAAAAAAGCTATACAAGGTAGAAGAATGACATTTCAAATTGCAGACACACTCTATTATAACGGCCTAATCTATACCGCTGATAATAGTAACAATTTCGTCGAAGCTATCGCTATTTCCCAAGGCATTATTATTGCTACAGGCACAAAATCGAATTTACTTGCTTACTGTAATGAAAAAACACAGCATATCGATTTACAGAAGAAAATGGTGATGCCCGGCATTATTGATGCTCATATGCATCCATTTTGGGGGGGAGCCACATTAGCAGGTTGTCACCTTGATTATCTCTCCTTAACAATCGATGAAATTCTATCGCGTATCCAACGCTATCTTGATGCTGATCCCATCGATAGTGATACAGCTTGGTTGAAAGTGTCAGCATGGTATCGTGAAGGGATGCAACCGGAAGGGATACAAATGACGCGTTATCACCTTGATAGCTTAAATACGTCTCGCCCTATCTTACTTTTTTCTAGTGATTGTCATAGCGTATTAGCAAATTCCCGCGCACTAGAATTATTAAATATTACGGCTGAAACCCCCGATCCCCCTGATGGCAATATTGAACGTGATGGTGATAGAACACCTATTGGTATTCTTGAAGATGCGCCAGCTATGCAGGCTATTGATAGCCTACCGCCTTTAACGGCAGAGCAAAATCTACAAATCGCACGCCATGTACAAAAGTTGCTCAATCAACAAGGGGTAACGACTATCATGGATGCACGTGTTGGTGAGCCACAATTACGTGCCTTTAATACCTTGCGAGAAGCGGGTGAATTAACGGTTCGTGTTGAGAATGCGGTTGAAATTACCCCTGATGATGTGGCTGATATTGCAGCTATTCCTCATGCTGTACAACAAGCAATAACACGATTCTCTCACTGGCATCAAATCAGCCAAGGCGCGCAACCCAGTGTCGCTATTCGCCATATTAAGCTTTTTCTTGATGGTGTATTACAAGCGCCGATTATGACAGCCCGTTTACACACCCCTTATCGTATTAATGTCGGTACGGATGAAACGCCTCATTGGCAAGATTCAGAGCATGTTGGCGATCTCTATTTTTCACCTGAAATCTTGACGCCATTAGTCACTGAGATTAGCCGTGCAGGTTATCATCCTCATATTCATACCGTAGCTGAGGGGGCTATTAGTGTCGCACTTGACGCCATTAGTGAAATGCGCAAAGCCTTGCCAGAAAAAGATATTCGCCCCGGCCTTGCGCATAACGAATTAATGTGTGAAAAAGATTATGCGCGCTTTGCCCAATTAAATACCTACCCTTTTCTCTCCTTTCAATGGGCTGGCGTAGAGCAACATAATATTGATAAAGATCTTGAAATGTTAGGCAAAGCACGTTGCCAATATCTAGAAACCGCCGGTAAATTTATTGATGCGGGAGTGACTGTCGCATTTGGCAGTGATTGGCCGATTGATCCATTAAATGAGTGGTATGACTTTAAAGTTGCCATGACTCGACAAAAAGATCCCTCTCAGCCACGTTTAGATAATGATCGCAATCTCACCTTAATCGAAGTATTACGAGCTGCCACCATCAATGCCGCTTATGCACTAGATATGGATAAACAGATTGGTTCATTAGAAGTAGGAAAATTCGCCGATTTTATTGTCTTAGATAGAAACTTGTTTGAAATATCGGCAGAAGATATTGAAAATGTCAGGGTATTGTGTACGATAATTGCGGGGAAACCCACAATTTAGCTGAATAACATAATTAATAAACCCGCACTCAGCGGGTTTATTTTTGCCATGATTAAGCGAAACTTACAAAGCAATACCCATCACGGTACTGACTTCTTTTAACCCTTCTCGCTGATAAAAACGTTTAGCATCGGCATTTTCAGCCAATACTGAAAGCTCTAGGTGGGTCATTTTTTGTTGTTTTGCCCACGCCTTCATGGCATTTAGCAACAATGCCCCTGCCCCTTGTCCACGAACAGAAGGGTCAACAACAATATCAAAAATATAGGCATATTTACGCTGTACTAAACAGTTAAATAGCGGTGTCTCTTGTATTTGGGCAATAGTAAAACCGACAATTTTCTGTTCTAACTCAGCCACTAACAGATGAAATTTATCATTTTTAATGCCATTAATAATAAATGCTTCATCTTGTTTACCCGGTTTTAATCTTTCTGGCTGTAATTTCGCCATCTCAGCAAATAAATAGCCATACAGGGTATTAATCTGCTCAACATCAGAAAGTACAGCTTTTCTTATGGTTATCATGCTCTACCTTTATTTATCGTAGGTTTTAATCGAAGGGGCAATATAACTTTCAAATTTATCTAATAACTGAATAGGTGATTGCTCAACAATCGCCATATGACGATATTTTTCATGTAAGAATTTTTCATCTACCATTTTATCTATCATAGCCAGTAATGGCTGATAAAAATCATTAATATTAAATATACCTAATGGCTTTTGATGAAGGCCTATTTGGCTCCAAGTAAACACTTCACTGAACTCTTCTAATGTGCCAAAACCCCCCGGCAGTGCCACAAAGCCGTCCGCGAGTTCAATCATTTTACTTTTACGTTGGTGCATAGTTTCAACGACATGGAGTTCTGTCAGATTTTTATGTGAGATTTCACGCCCTTCTAATAGCGTTGGGATCACACCAATAACTTTACCCCCTTCCTGTAAAACGGTATCCGCGAGCGTGCCCATAATTCCTACACTGGCACCACCATAAACTAAAGTGATATTACGTTTAACCAGCTCTTTAGCAAAAAGAATCGCTTGTTGTTTATAAATTGGTGAAGCGCCTAAACTTGAACCACAATACACGGCAATAGACTTTATTTTATTCATTTTTAATTCTCTTTAGCTAGTTAAAACGAGTGAAAAATTATACTGAACTCCTCAGTTATAAAAAAGGTCAAAAAAAATTATTTTATCGCTTTTATAATATATCTCTCTGTTTGTTTTATTAATAATACACATTTAATTTGA
>NZ_CAWPAV010000073.1:0-3722 GCF_963885725.1 Proteus sp. G4380 | reverse complement strand
ATTGTTTAATTAAACTATTAAGTTGTGATTTGTTAGGCAATCTATCTATTTTTGTGGTTTAGCTTCGTATATTTGAGAGATCCCTCAAGTAATTATTGTTATAAAAAAGAGAGGATCGCTACGTCTTTTGTTTTTATTCCTTAATTAATGTTATCCCTTTCAACATAACAGAAGGTACAGAATGAACAAAGAAATAGCTTTAAGTCACCATCCCATTAATCAGAAAAAAAATACCACAAACTCTCTATTTCAACTCTCCCTTATTACTTCGGCACTTCTTTTTTCTGGCTATGCTGTTGCATATTCAGAAGTTGGACAATTAGGTAATAAACAAAGTTGGGAAAGCCCTGAATATCAAAAAGACTGGGGGCTTGCAGCCATGAATGCCTCTAGTGCTTATGCTCTGGGTTTTCATGGTCAAGGTGCTAAAGTTGGGGTGATGGACTCTGGTGCACTGCTCTCACATCAAGAGTTGAGTGGATCACGCTTTCATGCAGTAAAAGCCAAAGGTGAATATGGCTCTACAGGAATGCGCTATCCACAAGAAATGGGCGGACATTATGAAAAAGGCCAAGTCTTTGATGTTGATGGTAATTGGATCAAAGGGGTGAATGATACCCATGGCACACATGTCACTGGTACTGTGGGGGCTAACCGTGATGGTAATGGTATGCATGGTGTGGCGTGGGGGGCTGATATTTATTTAGGGAATACTGGGGCAACAGACAGCAATAACTATGGCCCTTATCAAGACTATACCTATTTCTATACTGGCTGGAAAGCGATGGTCGATGCGGGTGCGCAAGTGATTAATAATAGCTGGGGGACTAACCCGCGTATTATTAATACAGATAAAACAGAGGGGCCTGATGGTGGTAATACCACGATACATATGCCTGTTAACACCACGGCACAGACAGAATACGAATATTTCTACTTTAAAAAAGTCTATGGTGATAAACCTTCCTTTGTTGATGCTGCTTATGATGCAGTTAAAGGAACGAATGTTGTTCAGGTCTTTACAACGGGTAATCGCGACTTTGCTCAACCTTATTATCGTCCTCTTTATCCTTATTTTAATCCCGAAGCCGAACAGCATTGGATTGCGGTGGCAGGATTGAAGCAAAATGCGGATAACACCGGTTATGTATTAGAAAAAGTCTTCAATGAAGCGGGTAATGCAAAATGGTGGACAGTGGTTGCACCGGGTCGAAATATCTATTCTACAGTGGTTGATAAAGAGGGAAATCCAGGTTGGGATACCTTTAGTGGTACTTCAATGGCAGCTCCTCATGTGACGGGGGCGATGGGAGTATTAATGTCTCGTTATCCTTCCATGAACGCCATTCAAGTTCGTGATGTCATGTTCACTACCGCTAACCATCGTGATCCTGATGGCTCTTTATATGAGAGCTGGACGGCCGCAGAAGGTACTCCTGATGTACGTTATGGGTGGGGAACACCAGATTTAGATAAAGGGATGTATGGTCCGGGTCAATTGCTAGGTAAATTTGAATATAACCTAAATGCGACACTGCTTGATGTGTGGACTAATGATATTTCCCAAACAGCTTTAGATCTACGTAAGCAAGAAGATCTCGCATGGTTGAAAGAATATACCGAAAAAGGTATTGCGGCAGGAGGTGATTATCATCTCGGTACTGATTTTGTGATTAATGATGGCAATCCTGATCCTACATCGCATATTGTTAGCCAAGAAGATGCTGAAAAATGGCGTCATGAATATTACCAAAAACGCGCTGATGCTATTCAAGCTAAAATTGATGCTGGCTTATATGATGGTGCTTTGGTGAAGCGAGGCGAAGGTACGTTAGTCATGACGGGAAATAATAGTTACCGTGGTGGTACAACTGTCGAACAAGGTACTTTATATGGCTTTAGCGGATCTTTTGGGACACAAGCCGTCAATGTTAATGGTGGGAAATTAGGTATTATTGAGCGTTATAACGATACTTTTACTCAAAAAGGCCAATTAACCTCAAACCAAAACCATAAAGTAAACATTAATATTAATGATAAAGGTCGTTATTTAGTGACCGCAGGACACAATGTTAATATTGGTAACTTAGTGCTTAATCAAGGAGCCGATATTGATGTGGGGGCGGATAATGTTGGGCAACTAAAAGATATTTATCTTAATAATAGTGTTGTTGTCGGTGAGGTGAATACAGATAGTTTAGTTGATAATCGCACTAAAACGAAAATGTTAGCCAGTAACCGTGTGGTTGCAGATCCTGCCACAACCACTACTGTCACCAATGATGATTATGCTTTATTTGATAAACATATCACGATAACAGATAAAACCATCAGTGGTAGTTTAACTAAGAAAGAAAATACGACTTTAGCCACCTTTGCTGATAATGAAAATGGTCGTGCTATTGCTAATGCATTAGATAATACAGGGAATGGTGAGCTATTTAATGCTGTATTACCGATGAATGAAAATGATCTGAAAACCACTTATCAATCATTGGGTAGTGATATGTATTTAAATGCCAATAATGCCAGTATTGTTAATGTATTGGGTTTAACTCGTACAGTGAAAGATCAGGCTATTGGTATCGGTGATGGTCGCCATGCACAACTAGGTAATAGTAATGCGCGTATTTGGATCAGCGGCATGGGTCAGTGGGGTAAGACGGATTATGGCCACAGTGATATGGATGTTGATTTCTATGTTGGGTTATTAGGTGCTGAAATTGATGTTACTGAAAATACTAAAGCGGGTCTATTTTTCGGTGCAGGCTCCACCAAATATAAAGGTAATCAATATGGAAAGATAGATAGTAATGATATTCATATTGGTGCTTATGGGATCTCTAATCTTTATGATGTTGCCTCATTAAATTATGGATTTACACATACAAACCAAGATAGAGATGCAAAAAGAACACTCTGGATAGGACAAACTGCAGGTTATGACTCAACTAGTTACGATGCGAAAATTAGTCAATTCTTTTTAGAAGGTGCTTATACTCAATTGAATACTAGCCAGTACTCAATTGAACCTTATGCTGGATTTAGTTGGTTAAGAGTATCCACTGATAATATCAATGAAAATGTGGGTAATATGAAGTTTACCACTAAAACAGATGCACAAGATATTCAAGTTGCTACGGTTGGTTTACGTGGTGGATATCCATTTATGGCAGGCAATATTAATATGGCATTAAAAGGTGATATATCAGCAAGCCATCTGTTTGGTGATAATCGCCCTGAATCACGTCTATGGTTATCCAATTCAGGTGAGGCATCACTACGAGGTGGTAAACTAGATAATTTATTTGGTGTTGGTCTAGGTGTTGATGCGCAGTTATGTAAATCAACCACTTTCGGTATCTCTTATCAAGGTCAATATAATAGTGATATCAATTCGAGTGGTATTAATGCAATATTGAAAATTAATTTCTAAACCTTATTTGTTTTTTGATATTTATAGCCCTTAGTAATAAGGGCTTTTTTTTGTATGAATATGTAGATAAATAAAAGATAGTTTTACTATGAGATAAGGAGTTTTTATGCATATAAAAAATAATTTTGATAGCGTTACTTCAATAAAAAAATACGATGAAAATATAAAAGAGAAATACCAAATAAAAAATAAAATCAATGATGTGTTAAATACGCTTTCAAGTCTTTATATTGAAAGGGAAAAGATTACTTTACTATCTAAAATATCATTTTTTATAAAGAGTATT
>NZ_CAWPAV010000072.1:0-2177 GCF_963885725.1 Proteus sp. G4380 | reverse complement strand
TTTTAATATTAATGTTGGGGTGGTTTTTCTATTAGACAAAAGTCAACATGCGAAAATTAATACATTATCCATTTTGATGAGAAATGGAGGGGAAGTATATTTTAAAAACTGTAAGCTAATTAACTCAGATTTTGTTAGCTTTAAGAATAAACATTTAGATACATTTTTTTTAACTTTAAGTTATGCAATAAAAAATGATTGTCATGATGATGCTAAAAGATTAATACAATATTATCTTTATGAACAATCAAAAACAAAAGGAGACTTTATTACTATAATGAACATTGCTTTCAATGTAATTAATCATTATCCAAAAGAAATGTTTGAACAATTGAAGAAACATCATCCAAAGTGTGATGATATGGTATATTATAGTGATTTTAACTATAAAAAACATATTGATATGGAACTAAGTTGTATTTGTAAAGTGATTAATAGAAAAGATAATAATGAATTAATTAATTCAATAATGAATTTAGTCACTATAATGTATAATATTTATTCGGTGGAGATGGATAAAGCGTTTATTGTCAATATAACTAAATGTTTTATTGATAAAGCAATGGAATTTAATACGGTAAACTATATTAACGATGCTTTTAAAAAGTCAATATTAAATTTTCTAACTAATAAATTAAGAAATAATGAAGACGTTCAAAAATTTGTAGATGATATGCTTACATTAGGAGTGTTAGAAAAAAAAGATATTATTAAAGCTAAAAAAATGACAATGGAAGACGAGAGTTTTATCACTAAACATAATAGAAGAATGCAAAATATTTTTACTAAGAATGAAAATAGTGATGAAATGAAATATACCATTGCTAATGTTATTAGAAATAATCATGAGAATATTTTAGAAAAAATAGACAATGAGTGTGGTGATCTTAAAGATAAATATAAAGATATTTTACTGGATATTATTGATTACTTAAGGGACGATAAGGATTGGAATTTTGATTCATTAATAATCGATTACACCTATTTCATTGATAATTATTTACATCTATTTTAGTTCTTTTTATTAAAGAGATCTTTGTTTCTTTAACACTACTTTAATCTTTAAACCAACCAGCACGACACTTAGCACTTTATTGAGCTATTTTTTATTGACAAACTTTAACTAACAAAGGCAAGTAAACGACTATTAATCCTAAGTAATAAAAGCGTATCACAATTTTTCACCTGTACTCGAACTGACTCATATTGATGTTACATAGCGATAAAAAAGAGGGGAGCTTAAGAGAGTGTTGATGAAAGAGAAAATGGTATAAGAGTCTTTTTAACGTAGATTTGCAACTAATACTCTCTATTTTTATCAATCGTATGATTGCCTTAACGAAAGGTGATACTTTAATGTTAAAAGTGCTATAAGCCAGTCAATGAGAAGTGGCAGTGCCTCTTTTCGCATGTTATTGATAAGGTGCTACATTTTTTACGATGAGAAAAAAGTAAGGTTCTTGCGCCTGTAATGAGCGTAAAGTAATTGTAAAAACACCTAAAGAATTTTCAAATATAATAGCAACTGCCATATAGCACTATTATAATGTTTAAAGCTTTCATGATTAAGTTAACACTTCCTGTATAAAGCAATTATTTATTATCGGTGAAGCATAAATTGTATCGACTCAAGTTTTCGCTTTCCGTATAGTATAAATAGTTTTCCCATTTTTACCCGTAGGTATGTAAATGAATATTAGTTTAATCGCAGCATTAGCGGCGGATCGTATTATTGGTATGGAAAAGGCGATGCCTTGGACATTACCGGGTGATCTCGCATGGTTTAAAAAAAATACATTAAATAAACCCGTTATTATGGGCCGGGTGACTTATGAGTCTATCGGGCGTCCTTTACCTAATCGTCTCAATATTGTATTAAGCAGTCAGCCTGGAAATGATGACAATGTTGTTTGGGTGAAATCCGTTGAAGAAGCACTACAAGCTGCTGAAAATAATGATGAAATCATGGTGATTGGTGGCGGTAAGGTTTATGAGCAATTCCTACCAATGGCGAATAAATTATACCTTACTCATATTGATGCTGAAGTGATTGGTGATACAACCTTCCCCGATTATGAGCCTGATGAGTGGGATTCTACTTTTATGGAATACCATGAGGCAGATGAAAATAATTCGCATAACTACTGTTTTGAAATATTAAAAAGAAGAAAATAACA